>JAJXWL010000038.1 GCA_021781625.1 bacterium | reverse complement strand
AGCTGGGCGTACTCACTGACTTCCCGACTAATCCTCATGGAACAAAAGTGTGGCCCGCACATGGAGCAAAAGTGTGCCCTCTTAGCCCCTTCTTGCGGCAAGCTTTCATCATGGAATTTTTTAGCGGTGTCGGGGTCCAGGCTTAAGTTGAACTGATCATTCCAGCGGAACTCATAGCGCGCTTTCGACAAGGCATCGTCACGCGTTTGTGCACCGGGATGTCCTTTGGCTAAGTCAGCGGCATGGGCAGCGATTTTGTAGGCGATGATGCCGTCTTTGACGTCCTGCCGGTTTGGTAGACCCAAGTGTTCCTTGGGGGTGACGTAGCACAACATCGCGGTTCCGTACCAGCCAATTAAAGCCGCACCTATGGCCGAAGTGATGTGGTCATACCCGGGGGCGATATCTGTCGTCAAGGGACCTAAGGTGTAAAAGGGAGCCTCATGACACAGTTTCAGCTGAAGGTCCATATTTTCTTGAATCTTGTTGAGGGGGACATGCCCTGGCCCTTCGATCATGACCTGACAATCATAAGCCCAAGCCCGGTGCGTCAGTTCCCCCAAGGTTTCCAGTTCGGCAAACTGAGCTCGGTCGTTCGCATCCGCAATACTACCAGGCCTCAAACCATCCCCCAGTGAAAACGATATGTCGTATTCGGCCATGAGTTCGCAAATTTCGTCAAAGTGGGTGTAGATAAAGTTTTCTTCTTGGTGTGCTAAACACCATTTGGCCATAATCGAGCCCCCTCGCGAGACAATTCCCGTGACCCGCTGGGCCGTCAAGGGGATATGGGCTAAGCGCACGCCGGCGTGCAAAGTGAAATAGTCCACGCCTTGCTCGGCCTGCTCAAGCAAGGTTTCACGGAACACTTCCCAGGTTAAATCCTCGGCACGACCATACACTTTTTCAAGGGCTTGGTAGAGGGGAACCGTGCCCACCGGAACAGGACAGTTGCGCATAATCGCTTCGCGGGTTTCGTGAATGCGGTGCCCGGTGGATAAGTCCATAATGGTGTCAGCCCCCCAGCGAATCGCCCACACCATTTTTTCGACCTCTTCTTCGACTGAAGAGGTCACTTCCGAGTTACCAATATTGCCATTGATTTTAACCAGAAAGTTGCGTCCTATAATCATAGGCTCCAATTCAGGATGGCAACGGTTCGCTGGCAGAATGGCCCTCCCTCTTGCAATTTCAGAACGAACAAACTCAGGGGAACACCCCTCGCGAAGGGCGACAAACTCCATTTCGGGGGTGATGACACCGCGTCTTGCCCAGGACAATTGCGTACCAGCACCCCGTTCGGCTAACCAGGGGGCTCTCAGCTTGGGCAAACCTTTCTTGACATCGGTGACATAGCTAGGGTCGGTATAGGGGCCTGAAGTATCATAAACTTGAACGGGTGAGTTTTGCCCTTTACCGTAGGCGGCAGGAGAATCTTCTAAGGGAATCTCACGAACAGGCACACGAATATCGGGTCTTGAGCCGGGCAAATAGACTTTCATAGCAACTCCCTGGCGGAAGGAGAACCTTCCTATAAAATGACGGCCAGGGTTTAAACCATGTGCTTCCCTACGGCGGTATTAACCGCATCAGGTTCAAAGGGTGTTTCTCACCCGCCGAAAATCGGCAGGACCCCTAGCCAGGTTCAATTTATCACACGAAGGGCCAAGGGCCAAGTCCTTGCCTCAATAAAGACGGTTCGCCACCCGTAAAATCTACGACAGTTGTCAGGACCTTCGGCAAGGGTTCGCCAGTATCCAGAACCAGTTCAATGCCGGGAATCTCGTCGACCTCGCCGCCATATTCAAACAAAATCTCTTCAGCCCAAGCGGAATCCCACCAGCCGGGTTCGGACATTTGGTGAGACGCCGTCAACGAAAAAACTGGATGCCCTAGGGCTTCGACGAGTTGACGCGGTACGTCATGTTGGGGAATTCTCAAGCCGACTTCTTGGCGTTTGAGTCCCCATTTCTTTTCAGCAGAGCCCAAGGTCGGCAGGACAAAAACATACGGTCCCGGTAAGTGCTTTTTGGCAATTTTAAATACAGCATTGGTGACTTCAGCATAGTCGGACCATTGGGAAAACCCTGAACATAGTAAGGTGGGAGTAAAGGCCAGAGTTCCTTTTAACTTTTTTAGCCTTTCTAACCCGGGCTTCGAAAGCACACTGGCTCCGATTCCCCAGCTAGAATCTGTGGGATAGGCCACCAAGCCACCCTGGTTGAGATAAGCGCAAGCCCGTTTCAGCACACGGTCGTCCACGTTATGCTCAACGACATACTCAATCATGCAGACTCCTTAACTCGAGCTCATTTGAAGACATAATATTCTTTTTCACCCCGGTAAGTTAAGTAACATTTTAACTCTTGACGCAAAGAGTTAAAACCACTGACAATCTCTGCTCGAGAAAACTTACAGCCGTCCAGTTTTAAGACATCGTCCACACAAAGGGTGTGCCCCCAGGACGCTTGGACATGGTGAATATATTGCTTGGGAGAAGAATGGTTAACCTCATCCATTAAACTCTCAATTAACCGTGAATCAATCTTGGCAGGCTTAGGTTGAATCTCCGAACGAGGCTGACTATGAGGCTGACTATAACGGCGAAACTGTGCATCTTGGAAAATTAACCGTTTCTTTTCCAGATCGGGCATAGTATCCCCCACGGGGCCAGCCATGGCCGGTGAACGCAAGTAGATCGGAACCGTTGTTCCAGGATAATGATCGATCGAAGAAGCCGACAACTTCGCCAAAGTGGAGACTTGGGGCATTCGCTGAAGTGTAGTCTGGCGAGGTTTGGGGTTGAGTTTTCTCTTGGCGAAGTGCCGAGAAAGGGCAACAATGAGGTCATAAAGGGCAACAGCGGTCGCGATAGCACCAAGAATAAAGAACGCAAAAAGGTAAGCTGCAAGTGCACCTGCAGCCCCATTATCTTGATTAGAATTATAACTCATTCCTCACACCTTCTTTACTTCTTTAGTTTGCCGATTTGATCGCTATCCTCATGAAAGTGAACACTACGCTGGTCGTACAAATGGGAAGTATAATGATTGTGTGTTGGCCCATGCTGGGAATAGTCGTTGTAATTCGTGGTGCTTGACCCGCCGCTAAACAAGTCAAAGACGGTATTCACAACCGACATAATCCCCAGTACTGTCACAAATGTGATGACCCCCACAACAAAGGACACTCCCTGATCTGTGCCCAGAGATTGTACCCAGGAGCTCACCATCATTCCCACTAGGGCAGGTATACCTAACCAAAGCAAAAGTACTTTAACGACGGCAGCGAACATCTTGAACCCCCTTGGCTGTTTAGCCTTATTTCAAAAGAGCATAAAACACATGCTGAAGCATAGTTTCAGCAAAGCGATTGAACTCCCTTGAGGCTGGCAGTAGGCTTAGGGCATGGTCGCTTCAGCCGCTTCAGAAGCCACAAGACCTAGGAGCTTTTGAGCCACCATTTCTGGGGTATCCACAGGAAGTGGTGTGCCGCCACGAGAAGTAAAGTCCGGTCGAGACCCTAAAGAATTCTCGCCAAACCGTGTTGCGGTCATTCGAGGATGCAACAGACTGACAACAATATGATCCTTGGCCAGTTCAGCGCGTGCCGTGAGAGACAAGGCATTCAAAGCATATTTGGTGGACGCATAGGCCCCCAGAAAGGGGTAGGCGTTCTTTGAAACCATGGAACTAACATTCACGATCATGCCTCCCCCTTGCTTTCGCATCTGAGGAATGACTAACTGCATCGCCCGTAAAGGTCCCTGTACATTGAGTTCAAAGAGGCCCTGGTAGTCATTAAGATTGATGGTTTCGAGAGAACCATACAAGCCTTGACCCGCATTGTTCACCAGAAGGTCGATTCGCCCAAAGGTCTTCATTGCCATTTCAATCAGGGACTGAACGTCTTTTTCTTGGCGCATGTCGACATGTACCCCCTGGGAGCCTGGAAGTTTTTTGACTATGGCTTGAATTTTTTCGTCTGACCGAGCCGCTACAATAAGTTTTGCCCCCTGAGAATAAAGGGCTTCAGCAATAGCTTTTCCTATCCCTTCTGAAGCACCGGTAACGATGGCGACTTTGTTTTTGATTTCCATAGAATCCTCCTTAAATTAGTATAGGACACCTATTTGCTCGACTTCTCAGATTTCGCTAAAATAATTCAGGAAGGTGCTCATGACTGACCCAACTCCCCGTTGGAAATACCGAGCTGTTAACTACCGTCGAGCCTTTAGTCTTCTACGCGAAGCCCTAGATCAGGAACGGGAATTAAGCCAATTAGAAAAAGAAGGGCTGATTCAACGTTTTGAGTACACCATGGAACTGGCCTGGAAATCCATGAAGGACTATCTGGAATACGAAAATATGATTCTTGATCAAATAACCCCACGCACGGTCATACGGCGAGCCTACGAAGCTGGACTTATTCATCAAGGGTCGATCTGGCAAGCGGCTCTTGATGCCCGTAACCGCATGTCACACACCTATAATTTTGAGGATTTTGAACAAGTTATTGCTGAATTACGCACAAGTTATGTGTTGGCTTTTGAAGAATGGGATGATTTTCTCTTAACTCGGAGTGACTGGTGAGCAATATACCTGGTTCTGAATTTGGCTTAAGTACTCAAGAGATGAGTTTAATTCACGATATCGTGGCAAGTGCCGGCCCAGAATTGGAAAGGGTGGCTGTATTTGGTTCCCGTGCTCAAAACAATTTTCGCCCCAATTCTGATTTAGATTTGGTGTTGTATGGAAATCTCAGTCAAAAAACCGTGGATCATTTATCGACTCTGTTTGCTGATAGCAGTTTGCCTTTTTCAGTAGATTTGAAATGCTACGATACTTTAACCTATTTACCCTTGCGTCAGCATATCGACAAGGTCGCCAAAACTTTATTCATCACCCGTTCTTCATAACGGACCTACTGTATCGCGCTGGTATTTACCAGACAGGTTAAAGGGCGCAGTATCCTGTCTTCATTGTTCTAAAACTACTTTCTGGCGAATACTAGCAATGAGCTAATATCGTTGTTATCTGCCCTACGCAAGGCAGACAAGTATTGGCTTCGCGTTATCGAGGGGGATACCAAATCAACATTCCCACCCCAGCTAAAGAAACATCCACCCAGCCGTTTTATCAAAAGATCCGCCATCAAGCGGGAATGTCGACCGTTCCCATTGGGAAATGGGTGGATGGATACCAGTTTATGGTGGAATCGTATGGCAATTTCGTCTGCTGGAATAGAAAGACTAATCAACATCGCATGAGTATTCCTCAACAATTCCACAACTTTCATGGGCACATCCCAATACGGACAGCCGATGTTCTTGTCGCTTGTGCGATATTTTCCAGCCCACTTCCAGGTTTCCCCAAACATTTGCTTGTGAAGATCCTGAATAAACTTTTCCGTCAGTATGTCCCGCCTGGATTTTGTAGCCCAAGCCATGCCGTGCAAGATATTTGCCTGCTCGAACTCATTCAAGGCCCCCTGGGTTGTAACAAAGGATGGGATCAAACCTTGCATTTCTTCGGTTGAAAGGGGAGTTGCACCTGGCGCATACTCGGGTTTCAGCGCCATAAGTCTCGCCTTGCCCCTCCCAAGAGTGCCTTGACTTGATCAGCGACCAAGGCATTCCGTTCTTCTTCACCTGTAGATTGATCCTCCAATGCCATAGTGTGGGACACTGATTTCATTCGGTTCTCTGTAACCTGGATAGCTCGTTCTTCAATCATCTTATCAATGGGGATCTTAGGGACTAAGGCATATTTCAGTTCACAGCCCAAGGCTTCGGCGACTTTCAGGAGAGTCTTCAAACTGATGGTGGCACTGGCCTCGGCTTCCTCGTAGCGTTTTATCGTAGATTGTTCAACATCCATGATCCTAGCTAGATAACTGGCTGGCATCCCAAGGCCTTCCCGAAGGGCTTTGATCCAACCCTTTGGGGGGGTTCGGGGTAATGGGTTTCTCCATGGGGTCAGCATGGACTCGACTTGGCGTTGGATAATAGCTTTTAGGTCTGCTTTCATGAGAATGATTATGCAATATAACGCAATATTTGTAAATACATAATTGCGCTATAGAGCAATTATATAAACCGATTCATCATTAGTTAGGATAACGCCTGATTACTTTGACGCTAGCCAATCCTGAATCGCCCCCACAAAGATTTCCCCGTAGGCTCCAGCTTTGACCTCACCAACCCCGTGAACACGACGAAACTCCAGAGTACTCACGGGCACTTTCCACGCCATATCTTTCAACGATTTGTCGCTAAAGATGACGTAGGCGGGGACCTCCTGTTCGTCGGCCAGTCTTTTTCGCAGAGCTTTGAGGTGTTTCAAGAGTTCCGGGTCCCCTTCTCCCTCAGCGGCTAGCTTTGGTTCCAGGGCTACGGCTTTTTTCTCTTCGTTGGAAATGAACTTAACTAACTTTACGACCTTTTCACCTTTCAGAACCGGGGCCGACAAAGGCGTTAAGTGCAGGGTCATCTTTTGGTCGTAGGCGACAGCCGCATACCCGGCGTTAATCAGCTGTGAGCCGTACTCCATCCACTCTTCAAACTTGAGTTCTTTGCCAACACCAAAAGTTTTCAGCGTGTGCCAATTGTTTACTAAAATATCTTGAGCGTGACTTCCCCGTAAGATCATCGCACATTGACGCAATGTGGCCTTGCCTTCCGTGCGGAAAACGGCCGAAAGAAACTTTTGGGCGGTAATCGTCCCTTCAATTTTCTGAGGTGGGTTTTCGCACACATCGCAATGGCCGCAGTCTTTATCGAGGGTTTCGCCAAAATAACTCAATAGGACACGGCGTCGGCACAAAAAAGACTCGGCGTACTGCTTCATCCGTTCTAGTTTTGCCGCTAAGAGTTCACGGCGGTCGGGGTTAGCCTCATCCAAGAACTTCAGTTGTTGAACCACATCGGCGTAGCTATAAAACAGCACAGTATCTGAAGGGAGTCCATCTCGACCTGCCCGGCCAATTTCTTGGTAAAACCCTTCAAGATTTTTGGGTAAGTTCCAGTGCACGACCCAACGCACGTTGCTTTTATCGATCCCCATACCAAAGGCAACCGTTGCGCACATAATCGTGGTCTCATCTTTAAGAAAAGCATCTTGAATCTGGTTTCGGGCCCCTGGGCCTAGACCGGCGTGGTAGGCGTCCGCTGGATACCCTAACTGCAAAAGCTTATCGGCTAAGCGTTCGGTTTCTGCGCGGCTAAGGCAATAAATAATACCAGCTTGGTCAGGGCGTTTTTTTAAAAAATCCACCAGCCGTTCAAAGCGTTTTTGCCCCGGTAAGACAGCCAGGCGCAAATTGGGACGGTCAAAGCTCGATTGAAAGACCGAACCTTCGTCAATCGACAATTGCTGGAGAATATCCCGGCGAATGGCAGGGTCGGCGGTAGCGGTCAGGGCCATCATCGGTACTCCAGGCAACAGGTCACGCAAACGGCCCAACTGCGTGTACTCGGGTCTAAAATCATGCCCCCAAAAAGAAATACAATGGGCCTCGTCCACGGCAATCAAGGTGACTTTCCACATAGCCAAGCGAGTTGTTGTCCAACCTGAAAACAGCTTTTCAGGACTGATATACAAAAGTTTGATTTTTCCTTGAGCCAAGTCGTTTAAGACAGCTTGAGCTTCTTCCTGGGACTGCGAACTATTCAACACCGCCGCGGCCACCCCGTTGGCCGCCAGGGCTGCAGTTTGGTCACGTTGTAGGGCGACCAGGGGACTCACGACCAAAGTTAAGCCCTGTTGGCACAAAGCGGGGATTTGGTAGCACAAGGACTTACCTCCCCCCGTGGGCATCAAAACCAAGGCGTCCTTTCCGTTCAAGACATGCGAAATGACTTTTTCTTGCAGAGGATGAAAACGTTCGTAACCAAAAACACTTTGAAGAACATGTTGAGGGTCAGGCATGCTGTTGATCTTCTTTAGAACGTTGATATTCTTCCCAACCTTTTCGGCGTAGTTGGCACGCTGGACACTCCCCACATCCCAGCCCGTACGCTTGGCGCTGAGTTGAACCGTGGTAACACGTCATCGTGTCTTCTAAAATCACGTCCAGGCAACCGAGTTCTTCGGCCAAGGCAAACTCTTTGGCCTTCGTTAGCCACATGAGGGGAGTATGAACAATCACCCCCAAGTCAGGAAAGTCTGTGGCCAAATTCAAGGTGGCTTGGGCCGCTTTGACAAAGACGTCACGACAATCCGCGTAGCCTGAGGAATCGGCCTGACAAACCCCTGTCACGAGGTGACGCAACCGCAAAGTGGAAGCCCACTGCGCAGCTACCGTTAAAAAAAGTAAATTGCGGTAAGGGACAAAACTGGCGGGCACATCACGCGCCAGAGCGTGCGGGGCATTCACCGAAGCTGGGCCTTTGAACAGGGCGGATTCGGCCACTTGAGTCATAAAACTTAAGTCGACCACCTTGAGGTCAACCCCCAAGCGGTCGCAGATTTTTTGACCAGCGGCCACTTCGGCTTCGTGCTTTTGCCCGTAGACAAAGGCAATCGCATGCACCCGGGCAAACTGGCGCACAGCCCAATACAGACAGGTCGTCGAGTCTTGCCCGCCGCTGGCCAAGACCAGGGCTTCCTCCTGACGAAACGCTGACTCCAAGGGCCGCCTCCTAAAACCGGTTTACCACTGAACCGTCGGGTTTTTGATAAACTGACTATACCATAAACCAGAATCTTTCACAGTACGCTTTTGGGTGGCATAGTCCACATGCACCAAACCAAAGCGTTGGGCATAGCCGTAGGCCCACTCGTAGTTATCCAGCAAAGACCAAGAATAGTAGCCTTCAACGGGAAGGCCCTCGGCCACGGCACGTCCTAACCAAACCAGGTGCTCCTTGAGGTAGGCCAAGCGGTCGCCATCGTGGACGGCTCCTTGCTCGACCGTATCGTTCCAGGCACTGCCGTTTTCCGTCACCATCCAAGGCACACCAGGGTACCGTTCGGCCCCTTTGTGCAAGAGATCGTACAACCCCTGGGGCCAAATCGTCCAACCCATTGTCGTTTTTCGGGCCTCGGGTTCTTGAAAGACCCGAATTCCCCCCTCCGCCAAAGGGTCGGCACTTACCCGTAAATCCGAATAATAATTGAGCCCAATAAAGTCACAGCCTTGTTGAAGGAGCTTTCCGTCACCGGGCTCTGTTTGGGGCCACCAGCCTTGGGCCTTCAAATACTGGGCGGCTTCTGGTCGGTATTCTCCGCGAAAAAAAGGGTCCAGATACAAGTAAAAGCCGATTTCATCCACTTTAGCCGCAGCCAACCGATCGGCCTCGGTATCTGTAGCAGGTCGGAAAGCGGCGTGGTTCACCACCCAACCAACTCGGCCTTTCCCCCCCAGCTGATGATAAGCGGCCTTGGCTCGGGCATGGGCTAATTGAAGGTGGTAGAGGACCTGGTACGCCATGGCAGGATTCCGCATTCCCGGAGCATGATCTCCCGTCGCATGGCCCATTTGCGAAACGACCCAAGGTTCGTTGAAGGTCGCCCAGTCACTGACCAAATCGCCAAACGCGTCAAAACAAGCTTGGGCGTAGGCGACATAAGCCTCCACGGTCGAACGTACCAACCAACCGCCCTCATCTTGCAAGCTTTGCGGTAAATCCCAGTGGTACAAGGTTACCAGAGGTCGAATGCCCGCCTTTACAAGGGCTTCGAGTAGGTTCCGGTAAAAGGCAAACCCTCGCTCTTCACGCTTGCCGCGTCCTGTCGGGAACAGACGAGGCCACGAGATCGACAAACGGTAATGCTGAAGTCCCAGTGTTTTCATCAAGTCAACGTCTTCGCGCCAGCGGTGGTAATGGTCGCAGGCTACCGACGGGGTATCGCCATTCGCCACGGCTCCCGGTCTGCGCGAAAACACATCCCAAATCGACAGACCCTTGCCGTCTTCGTTCCAGGCTCCTTCAATTTGAGCCGCGGCCGTGGCGACCCCCCAACGAAACTGCGGCGGAAAACGAAACTCATTCATGAAATCCTGCTCCTTATCAACAAATTAGGGGGAAATGAGTCCCATGACAAGGCAAACAGCAATCGATTACTTTAGTTTTTGAGGGTTTTTCAAGAAAAAGTTAACTTCAAGAGAGGTCTGTCGGAGCGGTTGGCTGGGGTCGGCAGAATACACAAACTGGGCCGCACCCTGAAGTGCGGCTTGATCCAGCAAAACTTGTCCGCTGGAACGCTCGACCTTTTCCCCTAGCACTTGACCACCCGGGCCCAGGGTCAACAACAGCACGACCGTTCCTTCTACCCCGGCACGGCGCAGGGCCCAGGGGTACACAAAGTGGCCCTGGGTTATAACCTGAATCGCTCGAGGATTCTCATGGACCTCATGCTGTTCCCAAACCGGTCGCCAGGGAATTTGGCTGGTGAGCGATTCGCCCGACACAGCCAAGATTCCCGTCAGTGTTAATAGAGCCGTTAGGGCAAAAACTTTTAGAATTGGCACGAAAATCCCAAAGAAAGGGTACGGGCCTCGGTGGGGTACCACCCGCCATAGTAAACTTCCGAGGGCGTTCGATCGTCCAAGAGGTTATGGGCTTTGGCGGTTAGGCTCCAGCCTGAGTTCAAGGGCACTTCCGCCCAAGCCTCCACCTGATTTCGAGCCGAGACAACGTCGGTAGTCCCCATGGCTTGGTACGAGGAAAACCACGTCCAAGCGACACCGCCCCAACGACTTTCTGCACCCAGTCGAACTGTATGCGCCGAGATGAGCGGCAACTCGGTCCCCGAAGAATCCCGAGCATCCGTATAGGTGTACGAGGCCGTGCCCTTGAGCCAAGCCACTTTGTACGCCGCTTTAACCACCAGCAACAGGTGGGTCGAAGTGCCCGCCAGGTTAACGTTTTCTGTGCCGTTGTACGCGATCTCGTTATTCAAAAGGAGATACGTGGGGTCGACTTCTAGAGACCAATGCGAAAGACCCTGGGTCCCAAAGACCTGCACCCCGGCATCATACAGGGTTCCCGTTTCGGGGTTCAGATGGGGGTTTTCGGTAAACCAGGAGGAGCCGTATAAGTTAAACTGCTCGTCTAACACTGGGTCTCGAACCGTATGGGCCGCAGTGGCAAATACCTTTGACCACGACGTATTCCAAATCGCCGACAACGAGGCCGGCACATCGGGAAGAATCGCCCCATCGTTGGTAAACACTTGGGGCCGTGCTGTCGCCTGCAGAACTAAGGTATCGCGGTTCCATGACCAGGTCACCCCGGCCCCTCCGGCACTGACCGTTTGAGTATGGCCTTGGTAAGCACTTTGGGTTTCATCAAACCCGACTTGCACCCCAGCGTAGTCCTCGGCCTTTAGCGGGAACACCCACTTCTCGTGAGCCCCTGCGCTCCCCTGGGTCAAAAGCGTTGGACCGCTGACCAAAACACTGGTAATTTGCCGGGCAAAGACTCCCAGGGGGAGGTCAAAACGTCCTCCCCAAGCTTTTCCCGTTGATAGAGAGGTAAGACGGTTTTCAATCAAGACGTTAT
>JAJXWL010000252.1 GCA_021781625.1 bacterium | reverse complement strand
TGAACCGAGGTTCCTCTCCGGTATCCCCGAGTTTTTCACGGATTTTTCGGATATGGACCGTCACTGTGGTCACATCGCCATACGTTAAGCCCCAAACACGGTCAAAGATTTCTTCTTTTGAGAGCACCCTGGACGGGTTGGTGGCAAACAATTCGAGCACATCAAATTCTTTAGAAGTCAGAAGGACTTCTTGGTCATCGACCCAGACCCGCCTTGCGGAGCGGTTGAGGCGTAAGCCTCTCAATTCAATGACTTCTGAAAGAGCATTTTTGCCGGTCAACCGATCAAATCTCGCCAGATGAGCTTTCACACGTGCCACCAGCTCTGCCGGACTAAAAGGTTTGACCAAGTAATCATCTGCCCCTAGTCCCAGGGCGCGAACTTTGTCAAAGTCATCGGTTTTGGCTGAAACAATTAAGATCGGGACTTCACGCTGTTCACGAAGCCTTCGGCAGATTTCGAAACCATTCAACTCGGGTAACATTAAGTCTAAGACCACCAGATCGATGTCGGGTTTCAGGCTGGCTTCCATCCCCTCGGGGCCTCGTGATGCCGTTTCAACATGAAAGCCGGCGGCTTCTAAATAGTCCTTTTCAAGGTTGCGGATGGCGTCGTCATCTTCGACTAGTAGAATGTTCATGCGTTCTCCTTAGTACCAGAATCTAGCGGCAACCAGAGTGTGAACTCACTACCGTTCCCTAGACGACTGGTGACGGTAACTTTACCGCCGTGGTCGCTCAGGATACGTTGGACAATTGCCAAACCTAAGCCCGTACCAGGAATGGAGGATGTTCTTGCCGCGTCCTCCCGGTAGAAACTGGTAAAGATTTTGGGGAGGGCTTCGGCGGAAATGCCTCGTCCTGTATCAGCCAGACTGATTTTTAAATAGGGTTCTTCCACCCAGGCCTTCCAGGTCCAAGTGACGGAATCCCCACGTTTAAATTTGAGGGTGTTTTCGGCTAAATTGACAAAAACCGTCCGAAGCTTGGTGACATCTGCCCGGACAAAGACCGAGTTGGGGGGAAGCTCTTCCACGATTAAGGTGAGTCCTCTCCGGCTTCCGTCCAGCGAAAGTTCTTCGGCGGAATCCTCTAAAAAGGCTTGAGCATTGATCTTCTGAAAATCGTAGGGAACCGCGTTGCGGTCGAGGTTGGATAAGAAAAATAACTCTTGTGCCATGCGTTCTAGATCGCGGGCTTTAGAAGAAATAATTTCTAGGTAGTGGCGTCGCTTTTCTTCTGTATTCGCGACCCCTTCAAGAATACCCCGAGCATAGCCCCCAATCGCGGTGATAGGGGTACGCAAATCATGGGCAATATGCGAAATGAGCTCTTTGCGGTCAGCCTCGTAACTGAGGGCCAGCTCACGGTTTGCCGCCAAGGTACGGCGCATGGTTTCGAAACTGGTAAATAAGGGTGTCCATTCGTCTTGCCGGCGAAGGTTGTCTTCAAGAGGGTCAAGCTCATCGTTGGCGATGCGCTCAGCAGCCTGGCGAAGCTTTTCCAAGGGGTTGAGAACTTCTCGCAAGATTAGACCTGTAAATAAGGTATCCAAGATCAAGAGGGTGGTCGAAAATGTAAAGATCAACCAAAACGTAAAGGTATGAAGTTCTTTGTCCCAGTTATTGCTATTCCACAACACCGTCACTGTTCCCGCCGTACCATCCGAAAAACGAAAATTCAGATTCCCGATGATTTTTAAAGGGCTATGGACAAGCCGGGGGGGGCGATACGAGCCAAATGTCGGTAAAGGTGGAATCTGACGGTTCTTGAGCAGTTGTCCCATGAAAAAAAGTTTTCCTTCTTGACGGACCACTAGTCCGGCATTGGCACTGGCGAGTTCTTGGTCCCACTTTTGAAAGGTTGTCAGGTTGGGGGCAAGACCTTGGGTAGTCAACGAGTCCACGTTGATATGTTGGATAACCATAAACGCGCGGTGGACGGCTTCCCGAAAGTTGGGTGAGCGAATCATGGTTTCAAAAAAGTGAGGTGAGCCTTGACGATCGGCTCGACTTTCATCTTGTAGGATTCCTGAAAACGTCGTGGCGACGATCACTAGCACGGCAACAGGTGCCAGTCCCATCAATAAGTTTGATAAAACCAGTTTGGCTCGTAACGTCAAAGTTCCCCATCCTTTCTTTGTGCTACTAAGCTAATCCATCGGCACAAAAGAATTTCGTAAACTTTCTTAAATCGAGGGAGGTTTTGGGGCATTTTTCTGGGGTTTTAAGAAATCTTTAAGCGGATCAAGCTGACGAGTTCAGGTAGGATCATTAAATTAACGAGCAGGTAGGGCAACATGAAGAGGTTGGCATGTGGGATCGTTCTTATGGGAACTTTCCACGCCTGGGGACAGACCTTGCCTCAGCTAACGCTGAGCGACGCCGTCCGCCAAGGTTTACAACAAGGACCACAGAGCGCTATTTTGGCGAATGTGCTGTCCACATCACGCTTAACGGTCGAAGCCGCCCAGGCTCACCGGTTGTTTGCGATGACGGGAAATCTGAACTACGG
>JAJXWL010000037.1 GCA_021781625.1 bacterium | reverse complement strand
TCTAGGACGCATGTTTCAAGCTTTGGAAGCTTTTCCTTTAAACTTTGGCCTTTTGGGCAAGGGCAACTCCAGTCTGCCCGAAGCACTCTTTGACCAGGTTTCAGCCGGTGCCTGTGGTCTTAAACTGCACGAGGACTGGGGTACCACCCCGGCGGCGATAAACACTTGCTTAGAAGTAGCCGACAAAACGGGTGTCCAGGTGGCAATCCACACTGACACCTTGAATGAGTCGGGTTTTGTTGAAGATACGATTCAGGCTATCGGAGGCAGAACGATTCACACGTACCACTCTGAAGGTGCCGGCGGCGGCCATGCCCCTGATATCCTCAAAGTGTGCGGACTTCCCAATATCTTACCAAGTTCAACCAACCCGACCAGACCCTTTACCCGGAATACCTTTCCCGAACACCGTGACATGCTCATGGTCTGCCATCATTTAGACCCGGCTATTCCCGAAGACGTGGCTTTCGCCGACAGCCGCATTCGCCCCCAAACGATAGCGGCCGAGGATATCCTTCACGACATGGGGGCTATTTCAATGATGTCGAGCGACTCGCAAGCTATGGGCCGAGTCGGTGAAGTGATTTTGAGAACTTGGCAAACCGCTCATAAAATGAAAGTTCAACGTGGAAGTTTGGCTGAAGACGATGCTTTGGCGGACAATGCCCGCATTAAACGGTATATTGCAAAGTACACCATCAACCCGGCTATCGCTCATGGGTTAGATCCGTGGATTGGCTCGGTAGAAGTTGGAAAAATGGCTGACCTCGTGCTTTGGAATCCCGCCTTTTTTGGTGTGCGGGCCGAAGTTGTCCTCAAAGGTGGCTTCATTGCCTGGTCAGCTATGGGTGACCCCAATGCTTCCATTCCAACCCCTGGTCCAGTCTGGAGCCGACCGATGTTTGGTGCTTTTGGAAAAGCTACATCAGCCGGGTCATTATTTTTTGTCAGCGAACAAAGTCTAGCTCAGTCTAGTTTAAGTAGTCTGGGGTTAGAACGTCGACTCCAAGGCATACGTTCGACGCGAAATCTCGGTAAAAAAGATATGAAGCTCAATGAGGCTCTGCCCAAACTTGAGGTAAATCCCGAAACTTATGAGGTTCGTGCGGATGGAGAACTCCTTTCGTGTGAGCCTGCCGTGGAACTACCTCTAGCCCAGAGGTATTTCTTATTCTAGAAGATGGCAGGAGTCCTTTATGAGCAATATCGTGGACCTGATCAATTTGGCCGACTCAGCCTTTCCGACTGGTGCTTATGGACATTCGTGGGGATTAGAATGGGCCATACAACAAGGCCTTGTTTCTAGTGGTCCTGATCTCGAAAACTGGTTACTCTCTAGTACTCACCAGGGATTTTTCACTTTGGACGTCCGAGCTGCGGCACTTGCCTGGACTAAAGCAAAGTCATGGTCCCTAGAGCGAGCCAAAGCTCTCAATGCCGAACTCTCAGCCTTTCGACCAGGCCAAACGCAACGGGCCGCACAAGCACAAACCGGCCGTTCCTTTGTGCGTTCAGTTGGGGTGAGTTATCCTGGAACACTACCGTCCGAAATGACAACATGGCTTTCCGAAGATTTTGAGGCTGTTCAGTTTTGCCTGGCCTGGGGCTGGATTGGACGGTGGTTGGACCTTGAGCTAAAGCCGTGGATGGAGGCTTTAACCTTTGCCTACTGGAGGCAATCCATTCAAGTGGGAATCCGCCTGATTCCGCTTGGCCAAGATGAGGCCTTTGCGATTCTAGGAAAGCTCAGCCGAAAAGGTTGGTTAAAACGAGACTGGGAGTCCGAAGTTTCCCGCCCTTGGCAATCTCTCACCCCTATCGCGGATGCGGCAGGACTTGGGCATGCCAATTTAGAACGTCGTTCGTTTCGAAGCTAAGCTGACTCAACGAGTTAAACGAGTTGGTCTCACAGGTCTAATCAGTTTGAAGGAGAAGTTCATGCAGAAACCAGATCAGTCAAGGTTTCAACGTTTTGGTGGAGCTTATTTTCTTATCGTTATCGGCGTACATATTTTGGCGTTAGTGGCGATGCTGGCTTCTACAGGACAACCCGAACTTCCCGGTCTGATGCTTTTAGCCTATTCGTTTGGCTTACGGCATGCGTTTGATCCAGATCACATTGCGGCCATCGACAATACGGTGCGAAGACTTTCTCCCCTTCGGCAGTCTGCTCAGGGTAGCGGTTTCTACTTTTCGATGGGGCATTCTACAGTCGTTTTAACTTTGGCAGTTGGACTGGCAGTGGCGGCCGGTTGGGTCAAGGGGCTGATTCCCTCTTGGCAAAAACTGGGAGGTTTGATCGGCTCGACGATCTCGGGCGTGTTTCTTTTAGTGATTGGGGTAATCAACCTGGTTCTTTGGCTACAAATTGCCAGCCAGTCAAAAAACTCGCCCCATTTAGACAAAAGTCCCAAGGGCTTCTTTGCAAAATGGCTGACCCCACTGCTAAAACGAGTCGATAAAAGCTCACAGCTCTATCCCGTGGGACTGTTGTTTGGTCTGGGCTTCGATACGGCTTCGGAAGTAGCTCTTTTAGCCCTTTCGGCCAGCACGTCTTCGACCTTACCCTGGACAGGTATTCTGGCTCTCCCTCTCGCATTTACGGCGGGCATGAGTCTCATGGATACCGCCGACGGAGTGGCCATGACAAAGGCTTACGGGTGGGCTTTAGAAGCACCAGTCAAACGAAGACCCTACAATTTAACGGTGACAGGAATTTCAGTCCTTGCGGCCTTAGGAATTGGGACTGTCGAAATTGTTCAGCTTTTGACGACGTCCTTAGGCTTAAAGTCACAGATCTTGACTTGGGTCAGTAGAATTGACCTCTCTAATTTCGGCTTTATCCTGGTGGCCGTATTACTGGGACTTTGGGGTTTGGTAATGGCTGTTAATAGCAGTAGAACAAAGAAAGGAAGGAAGCTATGGAAAACTTGGTAAGAATTGGAATCGGTGGTCCAGTAGGTGCCGGGAAAAGTCATCTTGTACTGAGGCTCTGCGAGGCGTTACGAGATGTCACCTCGCTTGTCGTCATTACGAATGATATTTACACGCGAGAAGATGCACAATTCTTGACGGAACGAAAGGCTTTGGCTGCGGGAAGAATCATGGGGGTAGAAACGGGAGGCTGTCCACATGCGGCAATCCGTGACGATATATCTCTGAATCGCGATGCTTTAGAATTGTTAGTTCGAACGTACCCAGACGCCCGTTTGGCCCTGATCGAGTCCGGTGGGGATAATCTTTCGGCTACCTTTAGTCCCGATCTGGTGGACTATCAAATCTATGTCATTGATGTCGCTCAGGGAGATGACATCCCCCGCAAGGGGGGGCTTGGAATAGGCCGCTCTGACTTACTCGTCGTCAACAAAATGGACTTGGCCCCTTATGTCGGTGCCGACTTAAACCGAATGCGCGGTGACTTAGAAGCCGCCCGAGGTCCCTTGCCTTTTTTCTTTACGAATCTCCGCTCCTCAGAGGGTTTAGAGTCAGTTGTTTCGTGGGTACAGGACAAGTTAACAGAAGGAGAACGCACCGTGGTGCCCTTGTGGGCCAAGCAACCCACTTTAAAGTCAGCGATTTTAGAAGACCACCATCATGGTCCTGGTGGACATCACCACGAACACCCCATGGAGGGAGAACGCATGAGACGATTTAAAACCGTATGACCGGGCAAACCTTCACAGGTGTCCTCGAGTTTGAGGCAAAAGGTAAAGCTTGGAAGGTGAGCCACGAAAGCCCAGCCTTTGCCAACGTCATCCCCCAAATCGACGGGCTATTGGTGGTTCCTACCGACTTGGGTGGCGGGCTACGTGGTGGAGATTCCTGGACTCAGTCAGTTAAGGTTTGTAACGGTGCCCAGGTTACCTGGAAACCTCCTTCGTGCACGTTAGTTCATGCCGACGTAGCTGGTCGTCCTACAAAATTGGAACAATCTGTTTTTGTGGGCAAAGGTTGCCGCCTTGATTACTTGTCGAAAGCTTTTGTGCCTTGTGCAGGAGCTTTCCTTGAACAAAACCTTCGTATCGAACTCGAAAGCGGCTGTGACGCTCTCATCCTTGATTGGTGGACGCTTGGGCGATTGGCTTCGGGGGAATCCGGTCAATTTTTGCAGGTAAAAAACCTTTCTGAAGTTTATTTCGACAAGCGTCTGATTTGGAAAGAATCTTGGGACATGAAAGGTGGTGACGTTCAAAAAGGACTGGCAGTTTTAGCAGGAAACGGAATGTGGATGAACATTCTTTCGTGTGGCGACGCTAGTCATAGCCGCGCTCAAGCTTTGACTAGGCGGCTGGAAGCTCAAGGTGGCTGGGCAAGCTCGGGTGAACTCACGGCGGGTCTTCGGCTGACCCGCCTGTTCAGTAGCGAATGGATTGACTTCTAACCTCATCTCTTTGTTAATTCCTCTAAGAGACTTATTTTTACTAAATAAAATTGAACAAGTTACTTGTCTTTTTAAAAAGTCTTGAATAACTTAGTCCCATGAGCAACTCCTTCTCGGGGGATACACCCCAGGACCTAGCCGCAAGAATTTTAATCGCGGTAGCACGTTTTCGACATTCCAAACCCTCAAAGAATCGCCATTCAGAGTCTCAATTTTCCGCCTCACAGGCTCTCCTGCTTCGACGTATAGAAGAAGAAGGTGAGACCACAGCGGCTTCGTTGGCAAAAAGCGAACACGTCAGTCAGCAGGCCATCGCACAGTCGCTTGCAGAACTCAAAAAAGAAGGCCTTGTCGAAACAAGACGAGATCCAAACGACGAGCGAAAAGCCCCCATTGGACTAACAGCTTCGGGAAAACATGCCTTAACGAACTATTTGACTCCCCATACTAAATGGTTGGGCCGACGAATCGAGCATTGGTTTGGGCCCAAGAGTCTAAAAGACGTAGAACTCGCGATCAAAGTTTTAGAAAAATTGTCGAGCTTGGAAGACTTGGAAAAGGTGAACTAGTGGAGTTGACAAAAAATACGCCTTTTTCTTGGAAGTTCACCCTTCCCCTTTACCTGGGAAGTACCTTGAACCCCATCAACAGCTCCTTAATTGCGACGGCGCTGGTTCCCATCTCTCTATCGCTACGAGTCCCCGTTGGTCAGGTAGCCGCCCTGGTCGCAGCAGTCTACCTCACCAGTTCGGTAGCTCAACCTGCTGCAGGTAAACTATCCGAAGTCTTGGGGCCTCGCCTCGTTTTTTTAGTGGGAACGCTCTGCGTTTTTATCGCGGGTCTGGTGGGGGGATTTGGCCAAAATCTAGCCCAGCTCATCGTGGCGCGAGTTCTCGTAGGGTTAGGATCTTCCACAGCTTATCCTTCTGCCATGATACTTGTACGCCGTCGAGCAGCAGAGGCAGGACTAAAGGAAATTCCCGGTGGAATTCTTGGTGGCCTAGCTGTTGCGGGTATGGCCATTGCAGCACTGGGGTTACCTCTTGGAGGCTTTTTAGTAGGCACAGCGGGATGGCGGATGACGTTCTTCGCCAATATTCCCATAGCCCTTCTCACCTTTCTTTTTGGTTTTTGGGGACTCCCTAACGATAAGGGAACTCGACGTTTCAAAGGTGCAAGTAAGATTTTTACCCAACTCGACTTGGGGGGCATGGTACTTTTCGCGGGTTCCATCACTTCCCTTCTCTCTTTTCTGTTAAGCCTACCTCGAACCAATTGGATCTTGTTGTCTCTTGTGGTGGTCACTGGCATGGCTTTTATCTTTTGGGAACTCAAAGTCCAGACACCTTTCATTGATCTTCGTCTTTTGTTTCGAAATGGTGCGTTGAGTCGAACCTATGCTCGTGTCGCGCTGACCGGTCTGATCATGTATGGGGTCATGTACGGTGTCAGTCAATGGCTTGAACCCGCTCGGGGTTTTTCACCTGAACAAGCGGGGTTTCTCCTTTTGCCGATGACCTTAGTCGCACCTTTCGTCTCTTTTCCAGTTTCGAAAAGAAACCTTGTACGTGGCCCCCTACTTGTCACATCGGTGGCCCTCGTTGTCGGGTCTATCAGTTTACTGACTTTCAATTCGCAAACGCCAGTGTTCACCATCGTCATCGTCATGCTCGCTTTTGGGATTGTCATGGGCCTTTTCTCTGTAGCCAATCAAACAGCCCTTTACTCGCAAGCCCCCGCCCACGACATGGGTACTGCCGCAGGTCTTTTCAGAACATTTGCTTACCTAGGTTCGATTGGTTCGTCTGCACTTACCGGGATAATTTTCAGCAAGTCGGTCAACAATCATGGACTCTCTCTCTTGGCTTGGACCTTCTTGGGTGCGAGTGTTCTGGTCTTCATCTTGACGATTTTTGACAAAGCTCTCCACAATCATAAAAGGGGTTCGTATGGAAAACAAACAGATCAATAGGGATTTACCAGGCTGGATCGACAACCATGTGGTTCGACTGGGTCAGTCAGCAATTCGTATTTTGGACGAATTCGCGATTTATATTGACGTCTTTAAAAAAAATCCTCGTACTCCAAAAGCCGACTTTCTTTTCGTCACCCACAATCATGGGGACCATTTTAACCCTGATGTTGTTCAAGAACTGCACAAACCAACAACTCACGTCATTGTTCCCGAGTCAATGAGACGAAACCATCAGGACAAAGGTCTTTCAACCGAAGGGATTGAACCCGGTGAAACCAAAACGATTGGGTCTTTAACCGTGACAGCCATTCCTGCCTACAATTTGAAGAAACCCATGCACCCCCGAAAAGACGGCTTTGTGGGTTACCTTATCACCCTACCCAACGGACTCAAAATCTACCACGCTGGCGACACCGATTTTGTCCCCGAGATGCGTGGTCTTGAGGCCGACATTGCCTTCTTGCCAGTAGGCGGTCTTGCCACCATGAATTGGAAGGAGGCCCTTGAAGCCCAAAAGGCTATGGTCGCTGGCCTCACGATCCCCATTCACTATGGACTCATTCCATTCAGTGTTTCGGGGGCAAGAAAGTTTCTTGCGCAAGGGGGGGACAGGGTGAAGGAACTTCTCAACTTAAAAAAGTAAAATTGGGTTAGAAAATTTAAGTTGGGTACTCGTGATGATGGAACAAATAGGCTTTAATCAACAAATAGAAAAAGCGTTGAACGAGCAAAACCCAGAGGGCTTTGCTTTAGGTCGTGTAACATCCGAGCAGAAAGAGAACTACCAGGTTTTAACGACTCAGGGCGAATATCGGGCCGAAATTACGGGTAATCTCCGTTTTAAAGCTCAAGCCCGTGAAGACTTGCCCTGCGTGGGCGATTGGGTGCTTTTAAGTTTATACGACAATCAGTTTGCCGTGATTCACCGTATACTCACCCGCTACTCCCTAATCAAAAGAAGGGCAGTGGATCAGCTGGACACGCAACTCATCGCGGCCAACGTCGATTATGCTCTTTTAGTTCAAGCCGCCGACCGAGACTTTAATCTGAACCGCCTGGAGAGGTATTTGATCCTTTGCGAGGAATCTGGAGTTCAGCCTCTAACGGTGATCACCAAGATCGATCTTTTTCCAGAAACAACCTTGCAATCTATCCAGACCAGTCTTGAAAATCGACTAAAAACCACTCGGACATTCTTTATCAGTAACAAAACAGGTCAGGGCTTGGATCTTCTGAAGGCCGAATTTCAAAGTGGAAAAACATATTGCTTGTTGGGTTCCTCGGGGGTGGGAAAATCGACCTTACTCAATTGCTTGCTAGAACACCAAATCATCAAAACTGGTGAACTTAGTCTGCTTACCCAAAAAGGAAAGCACACAACTTCGTCTCGAGGAATGTACTTTTTGACCTCAGGAGCCATCCTGGTCGATACCCCAGGTCTACGTGAAGTGGGGGTAATCGAAAATGACGCGGGGATCGCGAAAACCTTTGAGGCTATCGAATCCCTGGCCCGTCATTGTCGTTTCACCAATTGCCAACATATCCAAGAAGCCGGTTGCGCTGTTTTAGAAGCGTTGGAGAAAAAGGAATTGGATCCTCACCAGTATGCGAACTATCTCAAGCTAAAAAAAGAAAATGCTTACACTACCGCGACAAAAGCCGAGCGGCGAAAAAAGGAAAAAGTCCTGGGAAAAGTCATCAAAAAATATTTAAAGAATGAGCGCTCAGATTTATTATGACTTAGGTCTGTCTTGTAGCCCACCTTGCTGCGTTTGAGGTTTCCAAAACATCTCATTCGTACCTGGCTTACCAATTCTTTCGGTTTATTCCAGGACTCGTAGAGCCATCATCGTCATATCATCCCCACGGGGCTGGTCTCCGCGAAATTCTTTAACGGCTTCATGCGTTAGGCTTACCAGCTTTTTAAGTTTTTCGTTGGCATGTTCGACGATGAGCTTATCGAATCGTTGGGTGCCAAACTCTTGACGTGTGGTATTAGCTTGTTCGATCAACCCATCTGAAAACGCCACAATTAAGTCTCCCGGATGTAAGGTGCCTTTTTTGGCCGTGGGTTGAAGATCGGGAACAAAGCCTAAAAATGGGTTTTCAGAACTCATGGTGTGGACTTTATTCTTTCGAAGCAGACGAACATGGCCATGTCCCATATCATAAAGAACAAAACGCCGATCCTCTTCGAAATACTCCATAAAAACACCGGTCAAATACTTTTCCATTTTAAAAGCATGAAGCATAAAATCGTTGATTTCGCGGATAAATTGTTTTAATCCAGACTTTTGATCGTAATGCGAAAACATTCCCGCTAAAGCCGTTGTAACCAGTCCCGCAGCGACCCCTTTACCCGAAACATCGCAAAGCATGAACACCCAGTGACCATTTCCACTTTTTTTGATCGCGTAGAAATCGCCCCCAATACCTTTAGCCATTTTACACCAACTATAGATTTCCACTTTATCGCTTTGCAGACTGCTCTCTTCGGGAATTAACCCATTTTGAATGTTGATCGAGGTTTTCAAATCCCGTTGATAATTGCGAAACATTTCGACCAACAGATCTTTTGATGAAAATATTCCCGCAAATTGGCCTTTGTCATTTTGAAGAAGGTAATAATTGTTGCCGGAGGTATCGACTTCAGATTCAATTTGATCGGCAACGGTGAGGATATGCTTATCCCAATCAAAGGTTCGGGCCGAAATCATGACTTCTTTGACCAATCTACGACCTAAAATCTCATGGGCAAAGGCCGCACTCATTTTGGCTTGTAACTGATTGATCACGACAATACCCACTCCATGATGAGCCTCATCGACAACACCCAAAGCCCAAATATCCGGATGATGTTTCAGTCCATCCATCAGTTCTTTCAGAGAAATCGTATCTTGGACGTAATAAAATTGAGTCGCAAGTTTGACGATACTAGAGACCGTTGGGGCTGGAGGATTCAGGGTGCGTTGAAAGACATGGAGCAAGTTTACAGATTCGTTGGTGGGTATGTGGGCTTCATTAGCCTTGGGATTTTCCATGGAGGGACTCCTTAATCTCAAGTCTTAGTCTTCCCCGCTAGGTTTCGGTTATTAAATTGTTAGATATTTCTTAACACCTTACAGATGGAGAATTTGTTCCCACAGTATTCGCTTGTGCAAGACAAAGTGTAAAAAGAGAAAGAACAACGCCAGGGGAATTACCGCCAAGCTCACCACCAAGGACCACCCCAAACCCCAACTTCCTTTTAACAGGTGTGTGACTAAAGCATCCAGCCCGCAACAAAACAACGCGGCCAGGAGCAAACTGAAGCCTGGGATATCCCATCCTCGAAAGCCGGGACGTCGAAAAATAAAATAACTCGCGGTCCCGACAAGCCAAGCCAAAACAGTCAAAGGTAAGCCCAAAGGCCAAAACCATGTCAGGGAATAGGTTAAATTCGTCGCGGTCAGCGCGTTGAGTACGGCCAAGTAGAGCATACTGGTCACGCACAAAAGGCTATACGACAACCACTTTTTTAAAAGAAGCGAACACATGGCAAGGTCAAAAAAAGCAACCGTGACTATGGGTAGCACACTCCAGGTTAGGCGACCCACAATAGCTTGGTTGATCCCTGCAACGATCAACACGACGGTAGCCAGAACTACCGTCAAGACCACATAAGCTTTTAACCTAGGGTGCCGAGAAAGAAACGTTTGGTTTTGATCTTGAGATTCGTGAGGGTAAGCAGGTGGCTCGGCATGATCCCAATTAGGGATGGGAGCAGAGCATAAGGGACAGAAGGGCCGCCAAGGGACAATTTCGACACCACAACGTGAACAATACGACATCCTTAAGCCTCCTCGGGTAAATTGGACCACACACGAACAGGAATTCCTAGAGCACGAAGGTGTTGAAAAAATTCTCGTTCGACCAACGGGGATGCGATTTGACGGGCAAAGGTAATCGTTAAGGCCTTACCACAACTTACAATGCCACAATGTTCTTTGGTATGCGGATTCGGGGGTGGAACAAATTCTGCCGCCTCAAGTTGGTCTAAGACTTCTTGCGGCAACACAACGCTGCCTAAGTTTGACAAACTCATCGTGTATTGTTTTTCGTAGGCAACAAAGGCACGGTTGAGATACAGATTTTTGAGGGGCAATGGAGCCACTCGAGCCAACGGATGCCACTCCCCGCGCAAGTTACGGGCTATTTGTTTTTTGATCAAACGAGAGTCTGTCTCGATTTGAAAAGTGGCCTGAACTTTTCGACAAATTTCCTCAAAACTATACGTTCCTAAGCGGGGGTCAATCTCGACAGGGAACACCGCAAAGAAGTTTCGCAACGTGTGTGAAGGAAAGACTTTTCGTAAGTTGATGGGTATCACCAAACGGAGGGGCCGCACTTCACAGAGCTTTTGTTGCACAAGTTTTTGAAATACCTCCTGCAAGGCGGCCAAAAGTAGGGCAGTCATAAACTCGGTGATCGTGAGGCCATACTGGCGAGCGACTTCCTTGCACGGATCAAGCGGAGACTGGCCGGTCACGACGATGTATTGTCCTACCGGAAATAAATCAAAAGGAAGGTGAGCCGCCCGCGACCAAGCCTCGGACCGAGGGTAACCGGGAGTTTGAAGTTGTTGAAAAGCATCCTCATTTTGCCCCTCGTCCGCAAATGCAGGATCAGGAGCCACACCCACATACTCACGCAACAACGCTGTTAAAAAGGTCAAGGCTCCTGTGCCATCTGTTAGAGTATGACTGAACTCGACCGCCAAACGTCGGTTCCACCAGCGTATTCGAAATAAGTGGGGAGTCTTCCAAAGTTTCTTGAGGGGCATACAAGGATACTCGGTTTCAGGTACCAAAGGAGGTAAAACCTCGTAAGGGACAAGGGAATACCAAAAAGCCCCCCGCACCAAGCGTACTCGAAAGGCAGGAAACCGTGGCATGGTAAGAGCCACGGCGTTTCTAAGCCGATCTTCGTCTAAGGGTTCCTTAAAAAGGACCGCAACACGAAAGAACGTCGTCGTTCTTGCCGAAGTGATTGACGGGAAAAGCTTCCCGGCGTTATCGAGGCGGCTCCAAGAATTTGACCTAATCTTGGATTGTGACTTCATGGAAGGCCGCCTTCAGCTGTTCGGTAACAGGGCCTGGCTTGCCGTTGCCAATGGTGCGTCCGTCCACTTTGGTAATCGGCATGATTTCGGCACCGCTCCCCGTCATAAATACTTCCTCGGCGGTATACACATCATACGGG
>JAJXWL010000036.1 GCA_021781625.1 bacterium | reverse complement strand
GTCATTCTTCCTCACCCCACAATTCAACCAACCCGCGAGAATCCATCTTAAAGCGGAATTTATGTTCGAAAACCCACTGGTGAACCTCACGAAAAACACGAAAGGCTTTCCAGGGTACCCAGGCACTATGAAGCAGAAAGGACGGAAAACGAAACCACGACAGTTCCCCTGACTCGCCATTAAAACGTAGCGCCAGGTTCTTAAGATAGAACCAACGGTATGAGTCTTCGTATGACACATTTTCAACGGGTAGCTCAGCCCTGTACTCAATCCGAAAGGGGGCACAACAAATTCGCTCACCCCAAAGGCGTACACGTGTACCCCAGTCGACTTTTTGCCAGTGATGGTTGGAGAGCTTAGAATCAAAGCCACCACTCTGCAAAAATTTTCTGCGGTCGTAAATACCCGTATAGTCATAAGGGAAAAGTGTACCTTCTGTACCTGTTTCAGCGGGCAAAGAGAGCAGACGAAACCGCCCCCCCTCCCGAGCAGGAACGGCACGAGTCGGCAAAGGCACACCGTCGCTCCCGCGTAATTCGGGGCACAGACAAAGCTCCGTTGCCGATAAAAAGGCCCCTGCCTTTGCTAGTGAAAAGGTATCGGCGAGACGTTGGTCATCCCAAAGCACCAAGAACTTGTCACCCCAAACTTCTGCGGCGGCCAAATTTAGTTGTTCCCCTGGTGTCAACGGTTCTGTTAACAGTAAAAAGCGAAGTTGGGGATGAACATCAGCTAACGCCTCAGCATCAAATTTCACCGGCAGAGTTTCAACACTCAAAATATCGGCAAAACCCAAAGATAACAGCTGATCTAACACCTCGGGCCGAAAAATCCAGCTGGAACGGTTTAAGAGAATGACCGAAAGCTCGACCGGGGGATGTACCGGCGACTTTGCTGGTAAAACCGTATACGCCGGACGGTCAGAAGAAGAACGTGTAGTATTCATCGCAGTTCCTACAGACCTCAGGATAAATTTCTTGGGCGTGCTCCTGCAACAATTGGCCGCTGGCTCCCCAGATTACTTCCCATGTATCAGTGTGAAGATTTCCTAAAACTAAATTTTGATGCCAGGCGTCGCGACAGGGAACCACAGTGCCATCACGAAAGACGGCTAAATCCCGCTGGAGGTGCCAACAAGGCAGTCTTTTCCAGGGTGACAGATCCGCAGGTTTTCGTTCTGGGATACGGCCCCCAAAAGAATTGTATTTGAGAATAATCGCTTGCCCCGCCTGCTCTTTCCAGAACCGATAGAAGCCCTCGGTTTCTTCTTCAGTTTCTTTCATCCGCACTGTCTGAGGCCAAACATGACCAGGAAACCCTTTCAAGGTTTTCTGGGTAAAGGCTTGGGCCTCTTCGAAGCCCTCGCCTCTCAACCTCTGGTAGGTTTCGGGGTTTTGACTGTCTAGCTCGACGATCCAATCGAGGCGGTCCCTGGCCACTTGAGCCAAATCGGCCAAGTCCTCGTCCCTCCAGCCTAGGCCGGAGGTTTCAACCACCAAGCGTAAATCGTTATGCGATAACGCCTCGAGAAAAAGCTCTTTAACACGAGGGTGTAAAGACGGTTCACCCCAAAATGAAGGCATGAGGGTAAGGTCACCAGCCCACGCCAAGGCGCTAGAAACCCATTTTTGAAACAGAGCTTCGTCTAAGTATTCTCGCGAACTTAAGGCATTTGGGTAAAAAAGCTGAAGGGGGGACCAAACGGGCAACTGACGTACCCCCGTCGCGATTTGAAGCTGTAAGGTTGCTGGCAACGTGCGGCGTTTCAACGGGCTATCACGCAAATCTTCTAACAAGGGGATTAAAGGACCTTGTGCTTTTTCGAGCCACCTCTCAAGGAAAATCTTTTGACGCAAGGAATCGGCGCGAAAACTGATGCGCTCTGCCCGTAAATCGACAGGAGACAGGTCCGTCTCGATATCAAAGGCGTTGATGTCTTGAGATATCAGGTCGAACCAGGGGGAACGCAGGGTACTCTCGGAGGATTTCTCCGTCTGTTTCTTTTCGGCAAAACGTCTGAGCGTCGGGATGATGCGGGGATGAAGCACCTCGGGGGCGAGTCCTAAAGGATAACCGTCCGCAAACGTGTATTCGGCGCGGTAGTCACGATGTAAGTCAAGCAAACGACTAATCAAATCGGGGCGGATTAAGGGTTCATCTGCTTCGAGCCATAAAATCTCGTCATAGCCCTCGGCCAGCTTTTCAACTGTACGTTCCAGCCCAGCAGGTTCTGCGGGGACAATGCGGCGTACTCCCTCGGGTAGCCACGACAGGGGGGAATCGGCATTCTCCAACCAAAAACGAGGTACGGGCCCCAAAGCTTGGGTAAGAGCGGCGTCAATCCATTGGTCGAAGGGTTTCCCCCCCAACAAATTGGTAACGCGCTTTGGAGCTAAAGCCGAGATGAGGGCTAAGGTTTTCATGACGCTCCTATCATCGGCGGATTCTTAGGTTTGGACAAGTCGTGAAAGTACACAACCTTTGCCAATCATAGACGACGGCCAGAAAAAACGCTACGATAACGCTATGGCGTTCTCGCAATCCTCACAGACAGTCCCAGCTTTGACTGTCAGCCAGTTGACCGCAGAAGTAAAAGAACTTCTCGAGTCAGGGTTTTCTGATCTCGTGGTAGAAGGTGAGGTTTCAGGACTCAGAAATACTTCGGGCAAGCATCTTTATTTTTCGCTCAAGGATGACACTGCGCTTATTAAGGCGGTTTGGTTTTCGTGGGCAGCCCGCGCCTCGACTCCTCCACCATCTGACGGCGACAGGGTGAGAGTTTGGGGACGCCTTTCGGTTTATGAACCCCAGGGACAGTATCAGTTCGTCATTTCGCGCTTAGAAGCCGCAGGACTCGGGGACATTTTGGCCCGCCTAGAACGACTAAAGCAAAAGTTGGCACAAGAAGGGCTATTTGATCCCGCGCACAGAAAGCCAATTCCGCCGTACCCCCAAGTCATAGGTCTGGTTACAAGTTCAGCGGCAGCCGCTTTGCAAGATATGTTACGGATCTTTCGTCAAAATACGCTACCGACCAAGGTTCGTGTGTTTCCTGTTAGCGTTCAGGGTGCTGAAGCTCCTGAACGCATAAGTAAAATGATCGAATACGTCAACACCCACCAACTCGCGGACGTTTTAATCGTCGGTCGAGGGGGCGGATCCTTTGAGGATCTTTTAGCTTTTTCAGACGAAGGTGTGGTTCGGGCTGTTGCCTCCAGCAGTATACCCATCATCAGCGCGGTGGGGCACGAAACCGACTCTCCGTTGTGTGACTGGGCTGCCGATTTACGTTGTCCAACTCCAACGGCCGCCGCAGAATGGCTCAGCCGCCCCTGGCGAGAGCTAAAAGAAAGCCTGGCAGGCTTTCATGCTCAACTAGAACAAACTATCAGCTCACGTTTGGAGCGCACTCGCGCGGCATTAAGCGACTACCGGGCTGACCGGCTTGAAGTCACCTTTGAGCGACTGCTTCAACCACGCTCCCAACGGTTAGACGACGCAAAGGACAACCTCCTGAAGGCGTGGCAAGAAAAATCCACCCAGTTAAAAAACCGTTGGACCTTAGCCTACAACACTCTACAGGCACTCAACCCAGGACAGGTTCTTGATCGGGGTTTTGCCTTTGTTACTCATAACAACCGCGCCGTCACCAGCGCTGAACAGGCCCGGGAAACTCAGCGCCTGACTATTCAATGGAAGGACGGTTTTGTGAATGCCGCCGTCGAGGAGTCGCATGAAAAACTTTGAAGAACGGCTGGAACGCCTTGAAAAGATTACCGAAAGCTTAAAGACACCCCAGTTAACACTTTCGGATGCTATGGTGCAATTCGAAGAGGGCATCAAGCTTGCCAAAGGTCTCGAAAAAGACCTTGAGAAAATGGAAAAGAAGGTAGAAATTCTGCTTAATGGTCCTGCAGAGCAAACACCAGAAAGCGAACCCACCTTCGATTTGTTTTCTGATGTTTGACCTTAAACTGGTGACGCCACAAAATCATCGGAATTAAATCATCTGCCGGGCGGTCAGGGGAGCGCCCAGTTGGATCATACTTTCGAGGTAGCCGCCTAACTTCTTCTTGATATCCAAGAGAACCACGTAGGCCTTGTCGCGTTCATCGAGGACAGCTTGTTTGACGATCACAGGATCACCAGGCGATAACCCAAGCTGATCACCAGCTGAACCAGCGAACACACTAACAACCCGAAAGTTCTGATCAACAGGAGTCCCCACGTCATCCACCGAAAACCCAAACGCCAAGGGCAAAATATTGGCTGTTAAATCAGTTTCCACGGCCTTTTTCAATGGATAGTCGGGACGTTTTTGGAAGGTACACCAGAGGGTTTTCTTTTTACCATGGCGGGATATTTCAATGGGAATGACAGCATTTTCTCCGTAGGATAAGACAATGGACTGGATAGTCGAAACATCATTGACTTTGACACCTGCAAACTTAAGGATGCGATCGCCAAATTTGAGCCCAGCCCAATCGGCGGGGCTTTCAGGGAGGACATAGCTTACTTCTAACCCCCGCATATCCTCATTGACCCCTGCCCCAATCCATGGAACAGAAATTTCTCCTTGAGAAGCTTTGAGCAAAGGCAACACCTTTCGAATGACTTCGCCGGGGATGGCAAAGTTGACCCCTTGAAACTGCTGAATACCAGCAAAAACAATACCAACTACCTGGCCTTGATCATTCACTAAAGGTCCGCCGCTGTTTCCTGGGTTAACAGGCACATCGACTTGAATAACATTTCCCATCGGAAGAAGGGGCCTTTTGGTTGCCGAGACGATTCCCTGGGTGACGGTGGCATCAAGACCACCCGGCGAGCCTAGGGCAGTCACTTGTTGACCAGGAATCAATGGGCTGTTGGGAGCAAATTGAAAAACATACTGGGGGTGATACTCAACTTTTAACAACGCGAGGTCGTGGTTGAGGTCCCAAGACACAACACGGGCAGGAAGACTCTCTCCTCGCGAATTAGGCAATTTGATGGTTAGTTTTGCGTAACCTTTGTAGTCGGGATCAACCATACTGGCGATCACATGGTGGTTGGTAAGCAAATACCCATCTTTAGTTATGAAAAACCCACTGCCAAGGACAATATCCGGCATAGCTGCCCCGTTCACAAAACGCAGACCGCGATTGACCATTACCGTGGCAGTACCTTGTAACCAGCGTTCCGGGCCGCCTTGGCCCGTGAGGTCTGCGGGAGGCGCAGGAGGCCAGGAAGGTGATAGTTTGGTTTCGTTTTTTTCAAAAGCCTTTAAAGGGTCGCCCTCTAAAAGCTCAGCGGTGCGCTTATCATCTTCGGTGTTCTTTTTTTTGAGGGCCGCTATCAGCTCTTCTTGAACTTTGTGTTTCTGTGCAGAATCTTCATCGGCATTTAATAGTAAAACCGCCGCCCTCGAAAGTTTACCTTCTTTGAGGGCTTCTTGAGCTTTGTCTACAACACTGGGCAATGGCCAAGTAGCGTAAACCCGAGACACAGGCGTAAATGTGCGACAGCCTAGCCCTAAAACCCCTAGCAGGGCAAAGGCTACTAATACCAGGGCGGGGTTTCCCACGCTGGCATGGCCTGAAAAGGTTCTTCGGAACGTGAAAAAACGGTGGCCTTGAGGCCTGCTTCGCCGTTCCAACGAAACACTCTTATCAACGGAGTTCCTGTTCCTTGCCAATCCCATAATGCCACACCCTCCTGAGGATACAACACATATTCAGTACGGCCCTTACGGTGAGGATCAGCCTCAACGGCGGCTAGTTTTCCCTGTTCATAAATCTCGTGCAAATTCGGGCTACTTAGGCCCTCAAAATCTTGATACACCGAAGCAAGCCTTCCGTTACGGTAATATTTCCAAGTATCCGGACGTCCATCATGATTTTTATCCGCGATCTCAAGCCAAACTTGCCCGTTGACAAGACAAAGTACCCGATCGAGCAAACCTTCGTTGGATTCATAAACCCTGGCCGCTTGGGGAATCAAGGCTGAGGGATCAACCGGCTTCCACGATTTCAAAAGAAGAGCCGGCCAAAGTGCTTCAGGATATTTTTTTAGGGTCAAACTCAACGGTGTGGCCTGGGTAACAAACGGTAAAAAGGTATATTCAACCGTTGTTCGACCCGAAAACCAAGATAATGCTTTGACATAAGGGTACTGCCAATAGGTCAAAACCCACGATTCTTCGCCCCGGTATTCCGTTACCCGGGACAAAGACCCCATTCGAAAGTCAGCAATCCAGAAGGTTGCGCCCGGCGTGCAACTTGACCAAGAAACGAGTTGACCTTTTTTAAACTTGATGGTCATTTGGGTGTCAGTGCTTTCCTGATTCCAGGAGTAATCACCCTCGGGCGGTATCTTAACGCCCTCTTTTAACCAAACAGCGGCCTGAGCTGTATAGTCTGCCGCTAAACTCGACGTCTGATAGTCACCCAAGCCCGCTTTCGCTAAGACTTCAAGACCTTGTTTTTTTTGTTCTGAAGGAGCTTCTGCTAAGCGCTGTACCAGGTCTTTCAGGGCAGCCTTTGACCAACGGAGATTCTGCTGAACAGCTGTCTTCCATAACGGTTGAACTTGGGGAAAATCTGCAGAGAATAGCGTCATTTCCCCAAAAAAACGCCGGTCTTCGGGGTAGAGAGCAAAAGCTTGAGCCAAAAGGTCTTTAGCAATTTGTGGCTGAGTTCGTTCATAGCTTTGAATCCCTAGCAATAACGAGGGGGGCGAAAGGTACTTATCTGGCCATAACTTCCAGGCACTTTGTAAGCGAACGTCCTGCCGCAACCAAGAAAGACTTGTTAAATACGCCTGAGCGGCCGTAAGTTCACCAAAACTTTGCCAGTTTTTTTGCGACCAAACTTCGGCCAACGGCTCCTGGGCCTCAGAGAGTGACCCTTCATGCAGAGCCACCAGTCCATTCAAAAGCCGAACCGGTTGACCAAAATCTTCTGCTTGTCGAAGGTAAAACTTAACATCAGGCCAAAAGGGAACCTCAGAAGGTAAAGCCGTATCAGGAACAACCGGTTGCCGACTCAGAATCATATGACTCAAAAAAGCCGTCCGAGCCGAAACAAGAGAACGCTGTGCCAAAGCGGAGTCCGCAGACTCCGCCGACAAGGAAAGAGATCCCCCTAGAAAAAGTAGCAGGAACAGCGTCCTGAGCATCATTCGACCGTTATGGCCACCCGCGGTGCAAAGCCTAGTAAATTCCTAATATCTGTATCATCAAGCGTTTCTTTCACAACCAGCTCATTAGCCAACTTTTCTAACTGTTCACGATGTTCCTTCAAAAGAGCACGGACATCATTCAAACAGTTCGATAAAAGGCTACGAATTTCGTTATCCACTTGGCGGGCTGTTTCTTCAGAGTAATCTTTATGGGTGGCAATTTCTTTGCCTAAAAAGATGGGTTCCCCTTCGGAGCCCAAGGCCATAGGGCCTATTTGTTCACTCATCCCCCACTCGGTTACCATTCGTCTGGCCATGGACGTCGCTTGCTCAAGGTCATTTTGCACACCCGTGGTGGTTTCACCATAGATGAGCTCCTCAGCCGCATAACCGCCGAACGAAATGCGAATGCGATCCATTAACCAATTTTTGCCGCGGGAATACTTATCTTCATCGGGTAACGAGAAAGCAACCCCTAACGCACGGCCACGAGGAACAACCGTCACCTTGTGCAATGGGTCGGCATCCTTTAAGTAGTAGTGGAGCAAAGCGTGCCCCGCCTCGTGAAAAGCGGTGGCAAGCTTATCCTTGGGTGTAATAACCTTAGAACGGCGGGCTATTCCCATCAAGATTTTATCTCGCGCTTCTTCAAAATCTTGCATTGAGACCACGGTTTGGCCGCGTCTCGCGGCAAACAATGCCGCTTCATTGACAATATTCGCAATATCGGCGCCTGACGACCCCGGTGTTGCACGAGCCAAGCGTAAGAGGTCAACATCCGGAGCAAGTTTTACCTTGGCCGCATGTAAAGTCAAAATAGCTTCACGCTCTTTTACATCAGGCATATCAACGACAACTTGCCGGTCAAAGCGCCCAGGCCGCAATAAGGCCGGGTCCAAAACATCGGGCCGGTTGGTAGCCGCAATGACAATGACTCCGTCTTTTGTATCAAAGCCATCCATTTCAACCAGTAGCTGGTTTAGGGTTTGTTCCCGTTCATCATGACCGCCGCCATACCCTGCGCCACGAGTTCGCCCCACCGCATCAATTTCATCGATAAAAATGATACAGGGAGAGTTTTGACGCCCATTTTCAAAGAGGTCACGGACACGACTAGCACCAACACCAACAAACATTTCTACAAAATCTGAGCCAGACATATGAAAGAAATTGACGTTGGCCTCACCAGCAACTGCTTTTGCTAAAAGTGTCTTGCCCGTTCCCGGCATACCGACAAGAAGCACGCCCTTGGGAATTTTTGCACCAATGGAAGTAAACTTTTCTGGACTTTTAAGAAAATCAACAACTTCTGTCAATTCATGCTTAGCTTCTTCTTGACCGGCCACGTCCGAAAAGAACATTCTCTTGCCCTTTTCGTTGTACTTTTTGGCTCGGCTTTTGCCAAAACCAAAGGCTTTTCCTGTACCACCCTGAACCTGACGGAACACCATCCAAATCAGAATAATGCCAATCGTTAAAGGCATGAAGTCTAAGAACATCTTCAGCAGAGGGACAGATTTTTGCCCACCCGAGATGCGTACATTTTTTGCCCGTAACTCATCGAGTAGCTTGAGGTCGACATAGGGAATTCTGGTCATAAAGGGTACCGAGGGACCCGAGGGAGACGAAAGTGTGCCATCAATTTCGTCTTGATCCAAAATCACGACACTTTCCACTTTGCCTTGATCGAGGTATTCGAGAAAGGTTGAATACGGAATTGTCTTCGTTGTTCCAAAATCATTTGAGAAAAGAATCACCGCTAATAAGCCGATTACTACGAGGAAAAGCACCAGGGCTAACCGGTTTTTCCGGAAATCAAAGGGAGGTTGAGGACCGCCTGGTCCCTTATTGTCCTTATCGTCGTCGTTCATCCCATACTCCGTCTTGATAACTTAACAAATATCACCTTCTTAATCAAATCCGCGCAGGTACCCTTCCAGCGCATTTTTTGTTCCTCTGTGTCAAAAATCGCCCAAAGAACACCTTTTTGAAACAGTCCTGCGTCCCCCCTGTGCTTTCGCCTCCACGCTTTATTGCTTTTTCCGGAAGGTAAAACCCAACTTTCTTCAGGACCAAGCGAGCGCCAAACTAAATCCTGTCCTTGACATTGTTCCAGGTGAGGCAGTTCTACAGAGGCAAAAGGTTCGGTCTCGGACCAGGGTTCCCACGAAAAAGCGATTTCGTAACGGGGCATTGTCAAAACACAAGGAGGGCCTATCGTCATAAGATACGCTAACTCTGATTCTTGTACAATCGGGGACCACATGACTGTCGTCGGCGAAACCGTCAATTGCCAGCCCGCTCCACGGTGTCGAGAAGTTGCGGACGATGACCGGGAGATTTCAGTCAAAAACCGTCGCGAGAGTCGCTGACGCGAAATATTTTCTTTTCTAAGACGGCGTACCACCTCTAAAAGCTGGTGTTCACGTTGCCCCGTTGTCCACCGCTCCCAAAGCTGCGTGGGAATCACTGCTTTGTCGGTCAAAACCCAAGCGGAATCCAACCAATGAAGCAAAGGATTCCGTTCACGCCAAAACCGACTCAGTTCCGCAAGAGCCTGCGAAGCCTGAGGGAAACGCTGTTCTAAAAGAGGAAACACCTCATTGCGAAGAAAATTACGCTGGTACGACGATTCGCTGTTTGTTGAGTCCTCATGCCAGAATAGCTGTTGCTCTTGTGCGACTTTGCGCAACAGGTCTTGTGAAAGAGAAAGAAAAGGACGCGCAAATAATCCCCGTCGTTCTGGAATCCCCGCTAAACCAGCCCAAGAACGCCCCTGCAGTAACCGAAAAAGCATGGTCTCGGCCTGATCTTGACGATGATGCGCGGTAAGAATGAGCCCAAGGCCCTGGGCTTGTGCCGCCTCTTGAAGGACTTGCAAACGATACAGCCGAAAGGAATCTTCTTGACCTTCGCCTCGAGGAAGTTGTGCAGGGGGCCCCTTCTTAATAAGTCGAACACCCCTCTGCTGGCAAAAACTCTCAACGAGGTTGGCTTCGGCTTGTCGTTCTTGGGCTGATCGGACTCCATGATCTACCCAGATTGCTGTTACCTGAGCTGGCCCCCACACAACGCTAGCCGCCCAAAGAAGTACAGCAGAATCACAGCCCCCCGAATAGGCAACGGCAACGTTTGGATAAGTGAGAATCTCAGGTCGACGACGGAACGCTTCCAGGACCTGGCAGACTTGACCGGAAACGGTTGAGTTCATTCTGATAATGCTCCCAAAACTGAACTTCTGTGCGCTGAGGCGAATGGTCCGCTAGCAAGGACCAAAACAGAACCCCCGCTTCATGTAAGGCTTGATCCACGAGAGTTCTCTCAGTAGTGTCTAAACACCCCAGGACGTGCTCTAAGACCTTTGCTCCATCGTAAGGACGACCAATACCGATTGTTAAACGCCTAAAGGACTCCGTTCCCCAGGCTTCACGAAGAGATTTTAGGCCATTGTGGCCCGCGTCGCTTCCCTTTGGTTTTAAACGGAGCCTGCCCGGAGGTAAGTCCATTTGGTCTACGGCTACTAAGAAATGCTCGCGCTCAAAACCAAACCGCTGCTGCAGACGCCGCACGATCCGCCCGCTTTGATTCATAAACGTCAGCGGTTGAATCAAAACAACCGTATGACCTTGATACTTCACGATACTCTGACGCCAAGAACAAAAAAAAGGCTTATAAAGGGAAACACCCGCCAAAGCTGCCAATTGGTCAACAAACCAAAATCCAGCATTATGACGGGTGTTCTGATACGAGGAGCCGGGATTTCCCAGCCCCATCACGACAAGAATCAGGCTTTTTTCTCGGGAGCAGGCGCCGCCGTCTCGGCGGCAGGCGCCGCTTCAGCAGCCGGAGCTTCGACATTTAAGGTCTTGGTGCTAATGACGTGAGCAACAACGGTATCGGTATTCAAAAGGAACTTGACACCAGCGACAGCTGCTAGCTCGCCCGCGTGGATCGACTGACCAACAGCGAGTTTTGACACATCCACCTTAATCTCATGGGGAAGATCTTTGGGTAGACATTCGACTTCCACTTCATGCACCAACTGCTCAAGGAGTCCACCTTCGCGAACACCAGCAGGAGTACCTGCCAAATGCAAAGGGACCTTGGCATGAAGGGTTTTGTTGGAATTGACCTGATAAAAGTCAATGTGACGGATTTTACCGGTCAAAATATCATCTTGATAATCACGAACCAAAACATCAAACGCAGTTTTTCCATTTTTCAGTTGAATGATCGTGTTTTCGCCAAATCGATGAAAATTCTGTGAAAATTCTGCTTCTTCTACCGAAATTGAAACAGCTTTTCCTTGGCCGTATACAACAGCAGGAACGCGGCCAGAAGCCCGCAACCGCCTTGCGGCAGCCTTTTTGAGATCAGTACGATCCTGGAACGCCAGGGTCAGTGAATCCATGGTCTACTCCTTGAAACAGAGAAACTGGGACGGGAGGACTCGAACCTCCGGATGCCAGATCCAAATTCTGGTGCCTTACCAACTTGGCGACGTCC
>JAJXWL010000035.1 GCA_021781625.1 bacterium | reverse complement strand
TTGAATAAGGGTTAAGTTATCCAGAGCTGCCCGAAAATTTTGTAAGATAAGGCGAGAGACTCCTCGTTCGTATTTTCCCCATGACAAAGGAATTTCCCAGAAGAAGAGAAAACCTTGGCCTCCATGAGTTTCAAAGTATAAGGCCAGTGCCCTTTCTGTTTCTTGTAACTCGTGATGATCCCAAGCTTTCAGAATTAAAGCCACTTCCTCTTCTTGAACAAAGGGTAAAAGATCGGGGGCTCCTTCAGACGGAAAGCGTCCCGTTCCTGTCACCAAGGGCCATCGTTTTCCGTCATTACGACAAAGGAACGTTGCCAAAGTAACACCTGGAAAAAGCTCCCTAAGTCTGAGCAAAAGTAACCGGAGCAAGGACATCCAATCTCTGACTCCCAAAAGATCTGGAAAACGATCCGCCCAATGAGTCATCTGGAATGTTCGATTTTCCATCGCCAAAAAGTCACGCCATCCTCGCAAACATGTCACGAGCGAAGTTCGCATTCTTTTCATCGAGGTTTCAACTTTTCCCCAATAATCATGGATTTCATATTCGGTCATCAGCTCTGGTTCGGGGTAATCCTCAGACTGCCCTGTTCTGATGATCAAACGGGTTCGAAAATTGCCTAAATCCTGACGAATCCATCTAACCAAATCCAAACCGGCACGCGCGGTCTCCATGACGACATCAATAATTGCGACAGCTATTTCTGGATCATTCTGGAAAATATTCTGGGCTTCAGCAGCTGTGGAAGCGGTGAGGATATTTAACGGACGGCCTTCAAACTGAAAATCCTTGAAGGCGATTTTTAGTAACGAATGTACTTCTGGGATATCGTCAACGGAAAGTATCTTCCACCCTTCAAAGGAATTTTCTGGTGCTTTTTCGAGAGCTTTATCTTGGGATATCATGGCCGACGACCTTGGGGCCGAAGTTCACGAACCGCATTCTGAAATTGCCGTCCCCGATCAAACTCATTTAAAAACAGTTCAAAGGAAGCAGCGCCAGGAGATAAAAGTACCACATCACCAGGACGACTGGCCTCAAGTAAAACGCTCACGGCCTCTTTCATCGTACGAAAAGGACCGCTCCAGGTCCAGCCTTTCTGCTTTAAAACAGGCAGTAACCTGTCGGTAGCAGAGCCTCCGAGCAAAACTAAAGTTGCGGGTGGAGTCGATAACTCTTCCCAAGCCTTGAGATCAAGGTTTTTATCCGTTCCCCCCGCAAGCCAACGAACGGGAACCGTAAAAGCTGAAAAGGAGGAGACCGCTGCCTCAGGGATGGTGGCGGCAGTATCATCGAAGAATTGAACACCTTGGGCTTCCCAAAAGAGTTCTAAGCGGTGGCTTACTCCAGGAAAAGCTTCAAGGGCTTCATGAATCACCGAAAGAGGTACTCCTGCAAGGTAAGCCATCGTGGCGGCAATTAAACAATTCCCACGAAAGATGGGACCAGGGACTCGTAAATTTTCCGGAAGCAACCGTTGGGGGTTCGAGTTCTGGGATGACAAGCCCCAACCTCCCGTTTGATCTAACCAGGATAAAAACCCGGCATCTGCCGGGAAAGTCTCAGGTCGCCCCTTGAGAGAAAAGACGGCTTTTTGTGCCTTTGTTCGTTCTGCAAACCAACGGCCCCAATCGTCCAAGCCCACTAGCGACCAGGTTTGAGGAGTTTGGCCTTCAAAGATAACCGCTTTGTCAGCGGCATAATCTTCTTGTCGAGCATAAACATTCATATGATCCCAAAGTAAATTGGTCACAGCGGCAATTTGTGGCTGAAGTACCCCCATGCCTCGTAAGTCGGCTAATTGCCAGCTTGAAAGTTCTAAGATGACTGGAGCACCCGGTCTCAGTTGATCTAAAAAGCTCAACGGAGAGACGGCGATATTTCCCCCCAAAAGGGACCTTTCATCGTGTCGCTGAAAAATGGCGTGTAAAGCTGTGGCTGTTGTTGACTTACCTTTGCTACCCGTTACGGCATACACCGGATTGTCCACCTCGGACAAAAATACCGAAAGGTCGGTCGCGATCTGACGGGCTAAAGCCAAATAGGGATTCTGCGGTCGAACCGCAGGATTTTTGACCACAAGATCTGCCTCACGAAAATCAGCCTCATCATGACGACCCAAAACAAAACGAAGAGGTAACCCTTTCAGAGCCTCCAAAGAGGCGGCTAATTCGACTTCAGTTCTGAGGTCAGTTACCGTAACTTGTGCGCCACGGTGGACAAAAAAGCGAGCACTAGCTACCCCGCCTCCATTTAGCCCTAGCCCCATGATCGTAATGCGTTGACCTGTGTAATCTTTTTTCATGAACCGCACAACCTTTTTCTAAAAACCTTTTGGCCTGAGTCTAGAATGATACCAGAAAATCAACGAAGTAAAAAGAGGAAAATTTATGGCAACGGTTCTCGTACACGCTCTATGCGAACGATTTTCCAGCCTCGCGACGTTTTCGCTAAAGTCAGCTTATCTGTAACCTGACTCCCTAAAATCAAAGAGGGCTGAGGGACCGCTGACTCTTTTTGATGAGGGACAGAAACCCACTGCTGATATTGAGCTTGCCAAACAAAAGGAGTCAGTTCTTGAAACTTCAGGTCGATATCTCCTCGAACAAATTGACCTACAGGTAAAACAGGTTTTCCTGCCGCTATCCACTTTTGTGGGGATTCAAAAGGGTTGCGGTGTTCATAGGCCATACGAACCTGGCGCAACACAAATTCTGAGGCAAGCCTTTCGTGATCAGCTTTCAACACGGAGGTACCTCCGTCATCCCGAACTAAGTGTGACAGGGTTTGCGAATCCATGTCATTCCAGGCCTGATAGTAGCCTCGAACCACCCGAGACCGAGACCAAGAATCCTCGGGATGAGGCCCCAAAAGAGGACCTAAGAAAGCTATAAGAAAACTGGCCACGGCCACGACAACGGCAGATATTCCAAAAATTAACGTTCCTTTTTGCCGCCAGAATTGCTGACGTTGTTGTTTTCTTTGCCAAGCTTGCTCTAAAAGTGGTGGAAATGAAAATTGAGTGTTTGACGTAGCCGAAGTGGCTAACCAGTCTTGCCAGGTTGACCAAGGCTGAGGTTGCCCCTTCCAAGCTGAAGACAACAAGGTTTTGAACTTTTGATCGGCTCCTACCAGCCAGCGTTCGGCTTTTTGGTTTGCCCAACCCCGTAGGGCTTGTCGTTCTTTCGTCTCATCGGGATCAGCCCATGGCAAATGCCCCCAAGAGCGTTCAAGTAAGCACGAGGAAAGAAAAAACTGCCACGATGCTGAACCTCGATAATCGGGATGCAACAAAGGTCGCCAAGCAGCACGTTCTGAATCCGTGGCTAAGGCCGCCAATTTTTCACGAATAGGAGGCAGAAATAACCAACCGAACTGGCCAGAAGCTTGAAAGGGAAGAAGGGCCCCCACCAGGAGGTCGGGCATAGAGTTTTGTTCTGAGCTTTCCATTTTGTCACATAAAAAAATCAAAGCAGACCAAAGCTCAACAGGAGCCGCTTTCATTTGATCTCGGTTGAGACTTTGAAAATTGGTGGGATTTTCCCAAGGCCAAGGGGCTTGAAGGGCAATCCCCTCACGCACAGCTTGTCCCCGGGCTTCCCAACGAGCGAATTGATTGCCCCAAACCAAATACCCCGTCCCTCGGCTTTGGCGAATCAGTTGTGTGGTGTCAGCTGAAGTAGGAGAAAGCTCAACTAAAACTGATAACACCTCAGGCTGTTCTGAAGTAAAGGTTAAAACTGTTTTCATACCTTTTCCTTGGCTTTTATGTTTTGCTTCTGTCTATGATTCATCGCTATTCTGGTCATAATTCCTCGCTATTTGAGGCTTTCAGAAGGCGATTAAGCCTTAGAGGCTCAACCTTGAGATGGAGATTTTTTTCCTGAGAGGGGATCACTTTTCCTGCGGGTCCGTTTTTTACTCTTCTTAAGTATTTAGCCTGGGTGTAGTACAAATCCGCCTCTTGTTCGTTCTTGGCTTTGCTGTACCATATCGCTAAAGTCCCTGCATCCAAAAGGACCTCTAAAGGAACAGATTTTCCTCGGGGACCTCTCACAAACACAAAACCTCCAGGAACATCTCGAGTATGCATCCACCAATCGGAACCTTTGATCCAATGACGAAACAGTTCGTCGCTTTCTCGAGCATTTCGGCCTACCCAGATTTTAAAGTCTCCTGAGATAAACTCCACACCAGGGCGTCCCGTTACGGTCGCTGTAGTCGTCTTGAACAATTGGCCCAAACGCTTCTCTAAAATGGGGAGTTGGGTTTCGTCAGCGTGGTAAATTTCTTCTTGCCGCTGACGACACGAAAGAATCGCGGCTTCCACTAAAGGCAATTCCTGATGTGCTAACTCGGCAGCCTCACGAACTTTTCGGGCTTTCTTGTACCAAAGCTGGGCATTTTCAAACGGCGTTCGTTTCGCCTCTAAAGGGATAATCACTTGGCTTTCATCCCGCCAGTCGACAACCTGCAATTCTTTATCGCCCGGATGAATTTGCCAGGCGTAGGAAGTTAATAAATCTCCCCAAGTTTGATAATCTTGTTGTTTTTTAGATTGCTCTAACCGGTCTTGTAATCTTTTCTTCTGGAGTTCAAGTCCTTCTAGGCGGCGCGACCAGGTTTGGGTTAAACGAGTTCGGAGGGCCTCTAGATCAACACCCTGCCCATAGAAAGCTGCCAAGCGTTCCCCGTATGAACCAGTTCCCGGTAAAGCTCGAAGAGTAAATTCTTTTTCAGTCGGACGTGAAGAAGGGGCTATCCATTGGCCTCCTGAGACTTCACCTGCCCCTGGGCGGCGAAAGGCTGCTTCCAGAATGATTCCCTTTTCAACGACAAAAAGGTTCCCTGCCCCACTCCACAACCGCACCATCAGACTCAGGTCACTCTCCTGTGAAGCAAAACGAAACTCAACAAGTCGCTCTTGCCCGTGTTGCTGAACAAATACAACTTTTTTTCCCACAAGGTGAGCTTTGACGAACTGCGTCCACCTAAGCACGGCGGCTCGACCAGGAGGAAACTGGGACACAGGATGTAAACGAGTGCGTCCGGGTTCTAAGGAAATCAGGAGTGTGCTATGCCCTTCGGCGTGAAAAAAATTCAAATAAAAACAACGAAAATTGTGCTGTCGAACGTTTTGTAGAATTGCTCCTTCAAGCTTCAACTCTTTCAAAACCTCATTGATTTCAACCCAATTCATAGACATCGACAATACCCACTTTATTGACAGGACAAGGGAGTTTCCGCTAGCTTAGCTCAGGAGTAGCTTTAGTGAAACCGGACACTTTTCCATCCCTTGATCCCCACTATAGCCCACGCGCAGAAGACCTGACAACGGCCTTGTCTGGGTTTATCCTTTCTGCTTCGGGGTGGAGAAAAGTCTTTGCTCCTGAAGGTGAAAACAGCACGAGTGGCATGGTTTCCTGGCCTGACCAAGCTTTGATTTGCTTGATGGCTGATCTGTATTCAAGCTTTATCCAAGAGCAGAAGGGACAGGCTTTTAAAATTGTCGTAGGCAGGGACAGCCGACCCACGGGATCATTGTTGGCAGACCGTATTCTCAGAGTGCTCCTCGCCAACGGTTGGGACGTGGTAGACCTCGGTATTGTCACCATCCCAGAAATGCTGGCTTGGGTCCAAGAGGATCCTACATTAGGGGGCTTTATTTATGTTTCTGCCAGCCATAATCCCCCAGGTCATAACGGTGTCAAATTTGGTTTTGAAGATGGCAGTGTTTTAGGCGGACCTTTAGCTCAACGCTTAATTGAGCTTTTTCGAACCGCAGCGGTTCAACCGGACCGAGTTTTAACAGCATACCAAAAAGCCCTCAGTTGTCCTGACGCTCGACTGAAAAATGTGTATTCAAAAGTTAGTTCTCAACATAAAAAATCCCGTAAAGCTTATCTTTCCCTTACTCAGAAAATCCTTTCTGACACGTCATGGCGTTCCTTGACCAACTCTCTTAAAAAATTTCGTCCCGGACTTATTGCAGAATTTAATGGCTCAGCTCGAGCAACCTCGATAGATCAACGCTACTTAGAAGGCTTAGGTCTTAAGGTGAAAGCCTTCAATACTGAACCAGGCCACTTTGCCCATGCCATAATTCCCGAGGGAGCTTCCCTTGATCTTTGCCGTCAGGAACTTGTGAAGGCACATCAAGTCGATTCTGCGTATATGCTCGGGTATGTCCCCGATTGCGATGGAGACCGCGGTAATGTCGTCTGGTTCAATGAAACATCTGGTCAGGCAGAAGTCTTAGCCTCCCAAGAGGTTTTTGCCTTGTGCGTGTTGTCGGAATTGACCGGGTTGGTGTATGACCAACAGCTAACCTATGACGAAGACGGCTATCCGCATGAGCGAGTGGCTGTCGTTTGTAACGATCCCACCTCTCTCCGAGTAGATCGGATTGCCAATCTTTTTGGTGTTCAAGTTTTTAGGGCAGAGGTCGGAGAAGCCAACGTGGTGGGCTTAGCTAGAAGGTTGCGACAAGAAGGTTGGACAGTACGAATTCTGGGCGAAGGTTCAAACGGTGGAAACATCACATTTCCAGGAACAGTCCGTGATCCTTTAAGCACTTTGGGGAGTCTTCTCAAACTGCTTTGGTTAAAAGGGACCCCAGAACGACCAGGCTTATTTGCCCTGTGGTGTCAAAAAGCGGGACTACCTCCCCCTTCCTCAAACTTTACCTTAGCAGAAGTTTTAGCCTCGTTACCTAGGTTTTACACAACGGGGGTTTCTGAAGAACGCGCCCTCTTACAGATACGAAGTCAAAATCATGCGCAACTCAAAGCCGCTTATGAAAAACGCTTTTTACAAAATGAGTGGAAACAAAAAACCACATGGCTCAAAGAGCGTTTTGGGATTGTCGCCTGGGAAGAAATCAACTATGAAGGAACCGAAGAACGCCGGGGCTTTGGACCACCCTTTCGGTCGGGTAAAGAATCTGGCGGCTTTAAACTGCTCTGGAAAGATCAAACCGGAAAACCGGTTGGGTTTACGTGGATGCGAGGAAGTGGAACGGAGCCCGTCTTTCGTGTCATGGTAGATATTGAATGTTCTGACCCCGCTTGTGAAAAAGAACTTTTGGCATGGCATACCGAGATTTTAAAAGCTGTAGATTAAAAAATCTAAGACTTTAAAACTCTTGATGCTGGGCATAAGCTAGCAAGAGATCTACCATCAAGCCATAGCTATGGATTCCCTCTTTTTGCCCTTGAGCTTTTAAATAGGCGTCATTGATCCCTTGGGCAGCTTTCTCAACAGGACCTTCAAAACGTTGCCAATAGGCAAAATAGGCTCGCCAATCTCTTTGAATACCAGGGTCTAACTTCATGGCATCCAATCGACCTTGGCTTGGCGAAATCCGGTCTAGAGCATTCAATACGTACATCAAAGCGGCTTGTGTTCCTGCATATGCCAAATCTGTCTCACCGCTTGTGGTCAAGACATAAAATGCCAGGAAGTTGGCTTCATCCTCACGAGCCCACCCCCGCTCGTGAGACATCTCATGAGCGGCATCAAAAGCGACCATGGGCCCCCCAGGACCACAATTGACCAGGGGTTCCCCGGTAAAAGGAATAAAGATTCCCGCTATACCTAGTTCTGAAAATAGAAAGTTCCCCCATAAAGGATGAGCAGAATTCGAAGGTGAAAGCCTTAATAAGGGATTGCGTTCCCCCGCACGGGCATAAGTTTCCGCAATGCGATGAAAGACCTGTTGAGAATCCCACTTCACCCCACCCAGGGCTAAACTCAGTCCATGAGTGGTTTGAGGCAATTTACGCCGTAAGAGACTCGCTTGTTGCTCGAGGGATTCGGCCAAGTTTTGTAATTGAGCAGAAGTACCGCCAGTGACCACCCAGCCATTATCTTCACCCCAGGATTTTCTTTGGTAATTGATCCCCCATAAGACCAGAAAAAGTGCTATAGCAACGGAGAGAAACTTCAAAAGGTTCAAGAATCCGTGACGCCAGCGGTGAAACCAAGTTCCCTGATTCCTCTGAAACAATCGATACAGCCCTCTGAGGAAGATGAAAACACCGCCTATTAGCAAAAGAAGAACTATGACTTCTGCACTCGGAAAGGGAAAGTGAAACACATAAGCTAGGACAGTAGCTATCCAAGGGTAAACGCCGCGAGAGTACCACCGCTCAACGGCAGTGGGAAAGAAAGACGCCAGGAGGGTCACCAAAATCATAACGGGACCAGAGAACAGAGCGATACGGTTCCAGGTCCGGCTTTTTAGCGTTCCCATATCAAAAATGAACCATCTGATTTGCCAATATACGCTCGGCGAGCTCGACGGGGAAACAACCCCACTTCCACGACACCCGTGATCATTTTCAGTTCTGTTTCTTGTTGTACGGCGTCTATGGGCGCCGAAAAAAGAAGGTCAAATATGAAATTTCCGTTGTCGGTGACGACCGGTCCTGCTTTTCCTGTCCCATAGCGGAGCTGGGCTTGGATACCCCGGTGTTTTAAGGTTTTGAGCACACTCAATCTAGCCAAAGGATGCACTTCAAGGGGAATGGGAAAACGGGTTCCCAAATGTGGCACCACTTTGGATTCATCAGCTACAAGAATAAAATCTTTGCTGGCATCGCATAGAATTTTTTCTTGCAATTGCGCGGCCCCACCCCCTTTGATACAATCTAAAGAGGTCATCAACTCATCGGCGCCGTCAATGACTAGATCCAATTCTGCGTCAATTTGAGCATCTTGAAGGGTTCTTAATGGTAAGCCTTCCTTTTGGCACAGGATTTCGGTGTCAAATGAGCTCGCGACAACCAAGAGCCCCTCGAGCTCACCGGAGCGAAAACGTTCAGCGGTCCGCAGAATAGCCCATTTGGCGGTACTTCCTGTCCCTAAGCCCAGCTTCATTCCAGGTTGAACGAGTTGATCCACGGCGGCAAAACCCGCAGCTTGTTTGCCTCGGTCTTGCGGTGAAAGGGTTTCGATGCTCATACCTGCTATCTTAATCACCCTCGCCCTGGCGTGCAACGGTTAAAAACTTCATCCTGGCAAACAAATAGGCCAAGGAACTTTTGCGAAGAATTGTCCGGCTCCAACGTCCGGCAAAGATCCGTCGGGTTTCATATTCGTAGTTGACCTTGCTGGAAGCCGGTTTTGCAAGATCACTCCAGTGTACTAACCGAATTTTCTTTCGTGTGATTTCTAAACCCGTGATCCCCCCTCTCCCGATGGTGGTTCCCGAATTAAACACACAAGGCAAAAGAAACTCTTTATTATAAAGCTGATGCGGTAAATCCAGGCGCGGAGAGTCACGGTGAGACTCCCAATCCAGTCGAGTAAACTCAATCATTGGTTCCAAATGGCGGCGCTCGGCAGAGGAGGCACGTGACCAGCGGCGGCAAAGGGCATCCAATCTCAACTCTAAGTTGGCGGCTTTGGGCTGACTTTCAAAAAGAGGCCGATGCGTATGCCCGATCACCGCCAAGATTTTTTTTTCTTTGGCAAATTCATAGATCCGTCGTTCAATTTCGTAACGAGATTGCTTGTGATAAGCTGGAGAATGGTTTTTTATGTGAAGCGGATTGGCAAAAAGCTTTAAAAACGTCCCAATAAGGGCATTATAGCGGCCACTGTTGATGCGACCCGCCTGATGGCCATGAAGGACAAGGATGTCCCCGCCGTCTACTTTGAGCTTCAAGGCAGAAAATAGAGGATAAGGGCCCTCGGCTTGCGCCGAGGCTGGGTCATGGTTTCCCTCAAGCTTATACAAACTTTGACGGGCCTTAAACTCATCAAGAACCGCGTAAAACGCTTTCCACCTTTCGCGAATAGCTGACAAACGGCAACGTAGCAACTCCTCAATATCCCCATTCAAGATGAGTTTATAGGAGCGCGGTCCATAATAGGTGGTTAGGGCCGCCATCACCGTTTCGGAATTGGCGGTAAAGTCATCGTGACGACTACCATCTCCGAGATGTAAATCACTAAATACGGCAAATCGATCACCAGCTTCAATCGGCACGATGGGAGCATTCTCCCAAAGCCCTTCAAGCAGGGCTGAAAGAGCGAATTCAGGCATACCGTATCTTGCCTAAAATATCGGCAACGTCACAAGTCTTTACCATCAAGGAGGCTTCCGAATTCATCAAGAACTCATACAGCACGACTGTCGACCAGTTCACTGGTCGGGTAAAACCGAATCGCCGGATTATCGGTCTTCATACGATTTAACAGCCAAGGATTTTCTGCCAAGAAAATGGGGTTATTTCGCACATCCACGAGAATTTTGTGGGAATACCGATCGAGAAAGGCTTCTAAGGCTTTTTTGTCCTCACTTGCAATCCAATTGCACAGGGTGAATTCAATGGGTTCATACCGACAACTCGCCCCATATTCGTGTTCCAGACGATACTGCAAAACCTCCAACTGAAGTTGACCAACTACCCCAATCACGCGAACATTTTGGTGGTGAGGTTTAGTAAAAACTTGAACGACCCCTTCTTCGGCTAACTGGTCGAGCCCTTTATGAAATTGCTTCGACTTCATAGGGTCAGCATTGGAAATTGTCCGAAAAATTTGGGGTGCAAAGCTGGGGATTCCCTGAAAATGCAAGTCTTCGCCTTCGGTTAAGGTGTCACCAATTTTGAAGGTCCCTGTATCGTGGATCCCTACGATGTCTCCCGGCCAAGCCTCATCAATTATGTCACGGTTTTGTGCCAAGAACGCTGTAGGATTAGCGGTTCGGAAGGGTTTTCCGCCACGAACATGCCAATATTGCTTATTGCGCTCAAAACGCCCCGAACAAATTCGTAAAAAAGCCACTCGGTCACGATGCTTAGGGTCCAGATTGGCATGAATCTTAAAAATAAAGCCACTAAATTTGGGTTCTTCGGGTTGTACCATTCGCTCCTGAGCAGACTTGGGGGTTGGCGAGGGAGCTAAACGAATCAGATGGTCCAAAAGTTCTCTGACACCAAAGTTATTCAAGGCAGAACCAAAAAAAACAGGGGTTATCAAGCCGTCCAAGTAGTCAGAAAGTTCAAACGGTGGATAAATCGACTGTAGCAAGGCTACTTCTTCTCTGAGTTTTGAAGCCAACCAGTCCCCGACTTCTGTATCCAGTCGAGCATCATCTAAACCCTTTAAGGCAATAATATCTGTGGGCAGTTGGACTTGGCCTGGACGAAAGAGGTTAATAGTTTGATCCAAAAGGTTGTAGACACCCTTAAAGGATTGTCCCTGGCCTATTGGCCAGGTGATGGGTCGAACTTGTACCGCTAACTCACGTTCAACTTCGTCTAACAGTTCAACTGGATCTTTCCCCTCTCGGTCCAGCTTATTCATAAACGTCGCAATCGGGGTAAAACGCATCCGACAAACTTCGCAAAGACGGCGAGTTCGTTCCTCCACCCCATTCACCGAGTCAATTAAAAGCAAGGCACTGTCTACCGCTGAAAGCCCACGATAGGTGTCCTCACTAAAATCGGCATGGCCAGGCGTATCCAATAGATTGATAAACCGTCCGCCATAATTAAACCCCATCACAGAAGAACTGATCGAGATACCGCGTTCCTTTTCCATTTCCATAAAGTCAGAAACGGCAGCGCGAGTATTTTTGTTGCTTTTTACAGCGCCGGCAATATGAATAGCACCACCAAACAACAGTAATTTTTCGGTCATCGTGGTTTTACCGGCATCGGGGTGACTAATGATCGCAAAGGTTAAACGTTTTCGTGTTTCTTCAAGTAGCGTTGTCATAGGCCAACAAACTAGCCTTGTCAGCGATTTTTCTCAAGTCCTGCCACGTGTTCGTTCAACCTCTTGCAAACTTTCACGAGAAAAAAAAACCGCCGGTGTTGCCACCGGCGGTATCGTCTCGGGAACGGGACTAACGCAGAAGCTGCAGCACCGACTGGGGCTGCTGGTTTGCCTGCGCGAGCATGGCGTTTCCGGCCTGAACCAAGATATTGTTCTTGGTGTACTTAACCATTTCTTTCGCCATATCGACGTCGCGGATACGA
>JAJXWL010000034.1 GCA_021781625.1 bacterium | reverse complement strand
CCATGTTACGTTGGCTAAAATACCCCAATGTTAGCTTAGCAATTGACCCGGAATGGCGAACCGCCAACCCCGGCAAAGAAATCGGTCAGATTACCGCACAAGAAATCAATGAGGCTGAAGCGATGATGCAAAGTTACCTCATCACGAACAACTTGCCCGGTAAAAGAATGCTGATTGTTCATCAGTTTAACTATAAAATGATCTTGCATCCCGCAGAAGTTCGCGCCAATTTTTCACACGTCGATTTGGTCCACCACGCGGACGGCTGGGGACTCAAAGCCGTCAAGTTAGATACTTATGCTTTTTTGGCCTCGATGAAGAACATGCCCATCACTGGGTTCAAACTTTTTTACCGCAAGCCGTGGAAGATCAAAGGCTGGGATACGCCTTTGCTGACACCAGCTCAGGTGCTTGCGCTTTCTCCGCAACCTTCGTACGTTAGCTATCAATGAAAGCGAGTGAAATCGCGCGTCTTTTAGACGCGCAAATCCACACCCCCTTTAACCCCGATTTAGAACTAAAATCCGCTTGCGGGGCAGACCTGATGAGTGACGTCATGGCTTTTGTCAAAGAAGACGTTGTGTTACTCACGGGTCTTGTCAACATTCAAACTGTCCGTACCGCCCAACTTCTCGATATTCCCCTGGTTATCTTTGTCCGAGGCAAGGTTCCCAGTCCCGAAATGGTGGCGGAAGCCCAGAAAGCCGGGGTAGCTTTAATGACTACTCAAACAACTTTATTTTTAGCTTGTGGAAAATTGTTTGAGGCAGGGCTTCGACGTGGCGGGACTCGGCTCAGCGACGAATAAATCCACTAGAGCTCAACGCAGGAGGTTCTCCATGGAGCGTTCTCCCATTCAAATGGTCGCCGATGCGGCAGAGTGGCTGATTGAAAATGGCGCCGAGATCGCCCGTGTGCAAACGGATACAGAAGCTTTGGCCCGAGCTGCGGGAATGCGCGAAGCGGAATGTTTCGCACTCCCCACCGGGGTTGTCATCACCGTTGAGGATGCACAAGGGAAAACAACCACGGTCGTCCGCCGCATTCATCAAAGGGTTTTGCACCTGGAGCGTTTAAACCGCCTGGAAGCTTGTATTCGTGAGGCCGTTGAAACCCCCACTCCCCTAGAAATCGTGGTCAAGAATTTACGTTCAGCGGCCCAGGCCCCTGGTTGGGGTCCCGCAGCCCTCATTCCGGCTTCTGGGTTAGCCGCAGGCGGCTTTGCCTTATTTTATGGCGGTAACCTGGCTGAAGGGGCTTTTGCTTTAGGTTTGGGACTCCTTTGGGCTCTTTTCAAGCTTTTCTTGGAGCGCCCCTGGATACCCGGAGTCTTCACCACGGCCATTGGCTCTTTTTTCGCCGTGGGGGGAAGTCTTCTCGGGGCTGATGTGTTTCATCAACTTCACGCCGAGCCCATTGCTACAGGGACCTTGATGCTCTTGGTACCCGGCCTCGCCCTCGTGCAAACCCTCCGAGACCTCGTAGCGGGCGAATTGGTCACGGCGCAATCCCGCTTTGCCGAAGTCTTGATGACGGGAGCCGCCCTAGCCATCGGGGCCACCGTGGCCCTAAGTCTGCATTCTGGGAAGATTAGTCTATGATTCTGGTGTGGACGTTAGCGGCAACGCTAGGTTTTGCGTTTCTCTTACAGTGCCGAGGTTGGACTTTGTTATGGGCTTCGTTAGGAGGGGTCTTGGGTTGGGGAGTTTACCTTTTAGGTACACCTTGGGCTGGCCCCTGGATCGCCTATGCGGTAGGAGCCGCAGCTGTCACGGCTTGGTCCGAAATTCTTTCTCGGGTGACCGGAAAGCCTCCCGTCTCGTACCTCTTACCAGGTTTAATTCCTATGGTTCCCGGAAAATACTTGTTTAACGCCATGGATCTGATGGTCCGTCAGCACTTTCCTGACGCCGCTTCAGCCGGATGGGAAGCGTTTATTATTGCCGTCGCTCTGGTCGTCGGAGTCACTTCAATCTCCGTATTGCTCCGGCGTCACTAAGCCTCGTTGTTCACTTTCGACGGATCTCGTCGATATCCCACACCACTTTGGCCCCGACGACGGTTTTCACACATTGAATCAGGCGAAGATTTTCGGGGGGAACCGTGAGTGGGTCGGCCGAAAGCACGGCAAAATCGGCTAAGAAGCCGACAGATAAGCGCCCTTTGCGGTGCTCTTGAAACTCGACATAGGCACTCCCCTCGGTGTAGCACCTTAAGGCTTGTTCTGGGGTTAACCTCTCGGGACCTTCTCGATTGCACACCAAATGCATACCCCTCAAGGGGTCGCAAAACGCTTCGCCGGGAATATCTGAACCAAAAGAAAGTGGTACCCCCGCTTCGAGCAGGGACCGATGGGGATACAAGAAGGGAACTCGATGAGCCCCTAAGACCTGAGCATCCTTTTCGGGCGTGGCCATCGCCGGTGGCTGTGCCGCGACACACACCCCCAAGGCTTTGAGGCGAGGGAAGTCCTCTCGACGTAAAGCCTGGACGTGCTCAAGCCGCATCCGAAGTTGGATAGCTTCGGGATATTTTTGCAGGACATCTTCCCAAACATCCAAAAAGGTTCGCGTAGAACGATCGCCAATGGAATGAAAAGCCCCTTGAACCTTTCGCCTCGATAAGTTAGTCAACACACCGTGCAGCCAAGCTGGGTCAAAGTCTAGCCCATACTCTTCAGTTCCAGGATAGGGGTCTTCCATCCAAGCCGTTTGCGTTGTAAACGTCCCGTCTAAAAAATACTTCCAGGGCCCCCGCCTCAGCCAACGTCGATCATACGACCCCAGATTCATCCATTTGATCGTTTGCGGAACTCGCCCAAAGGACCAAGCCGAAACACGAGCCGTCAACCGGCCTTGTCTTCTCCAGCGGGCCAAAGTAAATAGCGCAGGATAATACCAGGTGTTGTCTTGAACCGACGTGATACCCAATCGGCGAAGGACATCTAACGATGTTGCCAAACGGGGTTCCCTTAGGTGCTTTTTATAGAAAATGTCATGAAAATACCGGTCATGTACGGGATTAGGATGATATTCCCGAAGGATACCCGTAGGTTCTCCGTTTTCCTCGCGTAACACCACACCGGGGGTGGGTTTCACCTCACGAGTAATTCCCAAGTCACGTAAAACTCGTGAGTTCACCCAGACCCCATGTCCTCCAAATTGAGGCAATAGCACGGGTTGATTTCCAAAAGCTTCATCTAACAATTCTTTTTTGGGGTTAGGGCACGAAGGGTAATCCCAGGCGTAGCCAACCACCAGGGTATCCTTTGGCTTATCTTGGTAAGCGGCTTTTAAACGGTCAAGGATTTGGGTTTCGTTGAGACCTGCTAAATCTGGAGCCCCTACGTGGTCTCCGTGTATTACAAGATGAAGGTGGTTGTCATTAAAACCGGGAACAACAAACCCTCCCCCGAGGCTCACCTGCTGAGCCCAAGGGTCAGCTGTACGTCGAGCTTGTTCTAGACTGCCGGCAAAGGTGACGGTATCGCCAATGGTGATCAGGGCCTCAGCTTGGGGATTGGCAGGATCCCCCGTGATAAATCGTGCGTTGTACCAAAGTATTTGACCGGGTTTCATAGGCAAAATTTAGTGAATCTCTGTCATGGGATCAAGTCAAAAGGGGATGTCCCTAACGAAAGTCGCTGAGCCCTAGCCAGGACCATTGGCCTTGTTGCAACCAAGTTTGGTGCTGACGAGTCCAGGACATTAAGAGTTTTAACCCTCTTTCCTCGTTCCCATTGGCATGGATCAGAACAATATCTTGGTTTAAGAGAGGCTCATCCTTATTGAGCCAAGCTCCGCTGGCAAGGGGAATAAGTCCCCAAGACAACAATTGACGGACGTGCGCAGAATCTGATATCAAGCCGGGAAAACGAAACCAAACACTCGGGAGCTGTCCCAATGCCACTAGACGTTTTTCAGGCCCCAATACCTCACGTTCAAAGTTCAACCCTTTAGTCAAATCGAAGGTTTGGCGCCAGGGAACGTGAGGATTATAAGGGTGGAGTTCACCATGACTTACCCACGTAATCACCAAGTTTTGGTGGGCTTCCCGTTGCAAAAGCCAGGTCAAATCCGAGGAATGCGAAGCCATCCAACGGCCTGAAACGTCTAAAAATACGGGGAGCGGCTTGCCTGGTTGGACATTTTCTAACTGGCGAAAGACCCAACGATCTAAGGGGCGAGAGGAAGGACAAAGGTCAAAACTCAACCACGCCCCGCGACGGCGGGAAGGCCACTGTCGAATTCCCGCATTATCCCAAGGAGTAGACTCTTGAAGAGCCTGAGCCCGAAGTCGAAAGTACACCCCGTTGAGTAGTCCACTTTTCCGAGCTTGGTTCAGAACCTCGCTCCAACTTTGTTCAGGCGGTGCCTTTCGGGAGAACTCTTGAGTTTGAGCCGTGAGGGGGTTTACGGCTAAAAGGTGTGGCCCCTGCCTAGTCCACGCCCGAAGAGCTAGCCAACTTTGTCCATTTTCGGAGAACCAACCTAAAACCGGACGATAATCGTCAGGTCCCGGGATTCCTTGTAAAGTTTGCGCGTTTAAGAACACCGCTCCCAGCCCACCAACCGCCAACCAAAAAATCCACAGACATCGTTTCACAAAACTTCTCCTTGCAACCCTTCCAAAGCTTGAACCAGGTCCTCGGCCCGATAGTGGGCCTTGTGGTCTAAAGGAGTTTCCCCCCGATTGATGATGACCAAAGGCACCGAAGGTTTGAGCATCCGAGGCAATTGGGCGGCAGGTTGAACGACTAAAGACGACCCCAAAACCAACAACAGATCCGCCTGCTGAAGGTCGTTCCAAGCCGCTTCCCAAGCCGCTTCGGGTAGTGCCTCGCCAAAAAACGTAATGTCCGGTTTAAAAACACCGCCACAAGAACAACGGGGGGCCGTGAACAAAGCCCTTCCCTTGTGCTTTTGCTGAAGCAACATCGACTTCACGGTTGAAAAGCTCACCACTTTACCGCACGACAAGCAGTGATGCGTTTCTGGGGAACCATGAATTTCGCGAACTGCTCGAGAGCCTGCCCTGGTATGAAGGCGGTCGATGTTTTGGGTGATGACGCTCAGGAGCCGGCCCTGAGCTTCCCAAGCGGCTAAAAGCTGGTGGACAAGCGACGGCTGGGCCTCTTCTTGATAAATAAGCTCCCAAGCGTGTTGGTAAAAAAAATCAGGCTCGCGACGAAACGTCTCGATGTCAAAAATTTTGTCCGCCTCTTGCTCTTGGTATAAACCTTGGGGGCCACGAAAATCTCTTAACCCCGAGAGTGTGGAGACACCAGCCCCGGTAAAGGCCACTAGGCGCTTCGATGAGCGTAAAAGTTGAAGCAGTTTGGGGTCATTTGACTTCATGGCTGTAAAAATGCCGTAAACTCAGGCGTTCGGCAAGACGAAAAAGCCGCCCCGAAGGGCGGCCGCACACGTTGAAAACTTTTTGACTAAGAACAGGTTTTAGTAAGCGTAGATTGTGCCCACCGAGATGACGTCGGCGGCAGGCTGAGAAGTGCTACCAGTGGTGCCCATGTAGTGGCCCCAACCGAAGGCAAAGGTCGCAGGACCGGCCACAATTTGAACGGCGGGTTCGATGCCAGAGTAAGAACCGTTAACAAAACCTGTACCACCATTAGTGGTAGTCCCCATATAGTCGAATAAACGGTAGGTCAGCATGGGGATGATATTGAACGAGGGAGCTACGTTGGCGAAGGTGTATTGAAGGCGGGTGCTGGAGCTGACACCAGGTTTATCTTCTTTGGTGATACCAAAGGTGGAAGCGCTGGTGAACAAGCCAAAGTCTTCGCCCAACCACAAGCCTTTCACCCCAACACTGCTGAAATCATAACCAGCTGTAGCGAAAAGGTTCATACTGCTGTGAGAAGCTCCGTCTACAGGATCCACAGAGATGTTCAGGGATTCTAAGCTGAGCGATACTTTTAAGGCAGAAAGCTGGGCGGGAGCGGCGTCCACGGTCACAAAGAAGTTGCTCCAGCTGTTGCTGGTCGCGGCACCGGTGTAACCGAGTTTGATGTCTCCCAAGTCTTTGGCAGTATACGAGGCCAAGTAGCTGAGGCTGTCGCGAATGTTGCCTAAGTTCACCACACTGCTATTAACAGATTGGTTGTTCGAAACCAAGCCCAGTTCTAAGCCAGATACAGCGCTGGGTTTAAACAAGAGTTCTTCACCCTGTTGACCACTAAAGAAGCCGCCTGTTGCGGCCCATTTACCACCGTTGGCAAAATAGCCACCATTGCTGTACGGTGTACCGGCAGGAAAACCCGCCCCCATATTGCTGGCCCCAATAAACAAGTTTGTATTGAAGTCAGAAGCAACCTGAGATTTGTAGGCAAAGTCGGTATCGCGAAGCATACCAGCACCAACCAACAATTGCGCATCAAATAACTTGGCGTAAGCTTCCGCATACTTCATGGCAATGATCGTTCCGTTATTCGGATCGTATTCAAAACGGCTGTTGAAACCACCAAGCTTGGAATCGTAGCTCAGGATCATCCGAGCAAAAGATCCGTTCTTTTGTTGCTTATTCAACACGTCGACATAGTCGAGTGATTTAGCTTGCCAATCGGCGGGGCTGAACGACTCAGCACCAACGGCATAACCACTAATTTTGAGCTTGCTGGCATTAGCCGCAAGATCTTTTACCTGGTCAGCTAACGCTGTATCCGAAGCGGGGGCATTTTGGGCCCAAGCCATGGCGGCAAAACCAGCCAGGGCCAGGACGGAAATCATCCTTTTCATCGTTGACTCCTTCGTCAATTTCGCGGCAGTGCCGCACGTTGAGAGGGGTTTACCAGAGGATGGAAAACACCGCAATCGGTTTTTGGTATTTTCATGAAATCCTAAAAAAGCACACTTTATCAAAGAAAAATCTTATGATTTCCTAAGAATTAATTCATCTTGTACTAACACAAACCTAACAATTCGCTTTCTATGAAAAGCAATAATATTGCTGGTATGGGGTCATTGACGAGTTTGAGTCATAAAAAGGCCTCTATCGCGCCAAGCACATTTCTTAGATAAAAACGTGAGGCACGGTTATACTTTGCTCTAGAGAGGCAATGTTAAAAAGCTTGTATTGGTGTTGAAGGTAGACACGACCCTTTGAATCACCAAGTCGAGCTGGCGATCGAACGGGTTGGGTGTTTGGGTCCTTCTTAAAAAAATAGCATTATAACAAACCAAAGATCTTTCCTTAGATTTTGTCTTGATATTTTCGATCATCTGAAGCCATTTAGACCTTTCATAAAGACTTCCCAAAAAGTTTCATAAGGAATGTTGAACTAGAATTCCTTTGGCAACCGAACTGCCTGCGAACAACAATTCTGAAAGAACTTTGCAGCTTACATTTTGCACCCCCAGGTGGCAGTATCCACCATGATAGATGCTTCTTCTAAATTTCAGGCTGACTAAAATGGAAAATTTAAGGGTCTAATCGGCAATAAACTGGTTTATTCAGGGTTTGTATGGTATTTTTTTCCAGTTTCATTGAATGTGGAGGATCTGTGTCAAGCGAAAACACATGGCAAACCGTCGATGATGTCTGTAAATACCTCAAAGTCACGAATGAGACTCTTGGATACGCTCCGGACAGGCTGTGGACGGAGATGATAGATAGCATGAAACTTCAAGAATTGCAAAATGGACTTTCCGTAACCGGCCTAGAAGGCGAAATCGTCGCTTCTATCAGTGCTGTAATTCCCATTACAGGGACTACATTGCAAGTTATCTATAAACTACCCGATGGCTCATTAAAAGATTACCTGATCGATGAATCATCAGTGGCTTCGATTATGAAGGCTGAGGCGTCTCGCCCATGGTCGTTCACTGGTGACGCAGAGCAATTCAAGCTTGCTGTTGAGGCAAAACGTATTGATTTTGCATTTCTTTTCGACCCAATGATGGCGGTTCACACATCAAATGTGGACCCACTTCCCCACCAATTGGAAATCAGCGTCCTTACTACCTTAGTCGCACAAGCGAAACAGGTAGTCGCTTCGAAAATGGACCGAAAATGGGACGAACTTTCGAAGATTCTTCAAAACTTTCCCGAAATGAAGGATTCTCAGGGTCGCCATCGTAAAATCATTATTTTTACCGAGCATCGAGATACCTTGAATTACCTTGTGGAACAAATTGGTAATGTCCTAGGGAATCCTGGAGCAATTGTTACCATACACGGTGGAACAAACAGGGATAAGCGTAGGGAAATTCAAGCTCTATTCAGGTCGGATAAGGATATCAGGGTTCTCAACCTTCAAAATGCTAATCTAATGGTAAATTATGACCTCCGGTGGAACCCGAACCGACTGGAACAGCACTTTGGACGTATTCATCGTATTGGTCAACAGGAAGTATGTCATCTCTGGAGCTTGGTAGCAAAGGAGACCCGAGAGGGCGAGGCTATACGCTATAGCGATAGGCCGAATGTCCGAGCCCGACTTACTCAGAAAATTGAAACAGCCATGGATACAGAGCGAATTAAAGATCTTCTTTCACAAAACGCTCTTTCACAGGAAACAATGACCCCGGACCGCCGTTTCTCCGTTCGAGAGGAGATGGAAAAAGCAGAAGCCCGCAGGCTTCAACCATTCTTTATACGAGCCTATTTTACGAAAGCCTTCGCTGATCTCGGAGGATCGATGTATCCAAGAGAGTCAGGCCGCTTTGAAATTACCCATGTGCCTTTGGCTATTCGAGACACGGCGCCAGTACTTAAGCGCTATGAACGCGTCTCAAAGGGCACAACAACGATTACGGTTTCACGTAATGAAATCCTGTATGCGTTTAACCAGGACAACCTCTTTGTTCTGGCCATTGTTCTCATAAATGAAGATGATACCTACGAGGGTCCATTCTATATTCAAACGCCCTTTGAGAATGAACCAGATTGGGGCGTTGCATCAGTAAACTATGATCTCCAGTCGTTACTAAAAAAGGCGGTACGTTAATGCGAAATACTTATCTTCAATCGATCGACATACATAATTATCGCCTCTTCCAGAATCTTCATATTGATTTCGATCAAGAAATTACCGTTTTTATCGCGCCAAATGGATCTGGAAAAACTACTGTTCTTGATGCGATATGTGCTGCTATTCGTCTTTTTGTAAATACCATGGAAGGTCGTGGAAACCCACAGGTCTTTCTTAAATCAGATATCCGCAAAGTTCTAAGTCCAGAACAAAAGATGGAATATATAACACCAACGAGTATTGATTGCACTGCAAGTATCGCTGGCGAGCTATTATCTTGGTCTCGGAAAAGAGAAGCAGAAGAGGATTCCAGAACAAATACGAGCGATTCACGAGCATTAAAGGAAATTGCAGAGAAACTACGCAAGGCAAATCAAAGTTGGGCAAAAGGCGAGGATTTTTCCGCGCCAGTATTTCCTCTTATCGCATATTACGGCACTGGTAGGTTATGGGGAGGATCTCGCACCACCGAGGCAAAAAAACGGTCAGAAGAAGATGCTCCAAATGCTCGCAATAAAGGCTATACTGATTCTTTAAGCCCGTCCTCTCATTTTGGCTTATTTCTTGATTGGTATCGCGATTATTCTTATGAAGCTGAAGTCAACAAAGAAAGCCGACACAGCCCTAAACAACACCTTCAAGCATTAAATACAGCAGTAAACACAGTTCTTTCGGGTACCGGATGGAAAAACATCCGTTGGGACTTCGTAGAAAAAAAAATAGTTGCAGACCATGATCAATTTGGCACTCTTCCGATAGATTCTCTTTCCGATGGTATTCGAACAATTGTCGGGCTAGTTGCGGATATCGCACATCGAGCAATCCGACTAAATCCACAATTCGTGGCAGATACATCACTCGAAACACCAGGAATTGTACTTATTGATGAAATCGATATGCATTTACACCCAGAATGGCAACAAACAGTCATTGATGCACTCCTAAGAACATTCCCTTCGATGCAATTTATTGTGACAACCCACAGCCCTCAGGTTCTTACCACAATACCTAAAGAGTTTATTCGCGTTCTATCACAAGGTGAAAATGGGAATTGGCAATCGACCATTCCAGCGGAGCAAACAAAAGGAATTGAAAGTTCTTATGTTCTTGCTTCAGCTATGAACACAGATCCTATTCCAGCTGTTACTGAAGCTCAATGGTTAAGTGAGTATAAAGTGTTTATCGCAAATTCTGCATGGGAAAGCAATGAGGCAATATTGCTTCGGGAAAAAATTATTTCACACTTTGGTATAAATCATCCAGCTACCCTGGAATGTGACCGGCTGATTCGGTTCCAGCAGGCAAAAAACAAGCTAGCAGACTCGCGAAGGAAAGACTGATGCATTTTATCGATCGCTCAACAGTTCCTGCTCCATCTTGCCTAAGTAATTATCATCATGGGCGCAATACATGGGAATCACTTTCCGTTACGGATAGAGGACAAATACGTTCCAGTCTAGAAACCTTGCAGGGTAAACGTTGCGCTTATTGTGAATGTGAATTAGCGGATGGTAATCAACACATCGAGCACTTTGAGCAACGAAGTCGACAACCACAGAAAACCTTTGATTGGTCAAATCTTTTTTGGTCATGCTTAGCCCATGATTCTTGCGGCACCCATAAGGATTCGAAATCCATAAAAAACAGCTATAATCCATTAGATATAATCAAGCCCGATATTGATGATCCAGAGCACTTCTTCCGGTTTCACTCCGATGGCACAATTACGATCCGGCCAGAATTAACTGACCATGAAAAGCATCGTGCCTCCGAAACCCTCCGGGTATTCAATCTTGATCCAGAGCACGGTCGCCTTCGGGCGAGGCGCAAAGCCGCCATTGCAGGTTATGTTACCGATGCGTGCGAAATCACTGAACTGATTGAAACGGATCTTGAATTCGGCACAGAGTATCTCGAATCAGAATTGGCGGCCATTATTGACTTGCCCTTTGCTACTGCCATTAAGCACGTTCTTTCTTTTGGAGCTACTGCATGATCCCCGTCAAATCGCCCAAAAAACTGATAAAAGTCTCCCTTCCCCTGGATAGCATCAATGCCTCAACGGCCGCGGGAAGAGATCCGCAAGAGCTGGCGGGAAACCTGCGTGATTAACAAGGGCCACCCCGAGGGGCGGGGACGCTCTTCAATCCAGACAAGCTTCCGGTGCTTCATGACCCCTTTGCAGGTGGCGGTGCTTATCAACAAAGCATAAAAAAAGCACCTTCCGGCGTTCCTCTAGATCAATCAGCCGCTTAACACGAGAGCAAACTTATTCCGGGGTAAGTCAAACTTTCAGAGCAAAGTTCAGGTCAGGTATTAGCTCAGTGGGCGAGTCGTCTTGGGGAAAAGGGCATTCCCGCCAGACTTTTTTTCTTTGACGTTGTTCATTCGTCCATTTTCGTGTTGCAAATTCGGAATTTTATCGTCGAAAAAAATCCGAATTATCGCGATAATTTCTCGTGAAATCGACGATTTCATCACGAAAAAACGTCGAAAAAAATTCGAATTTGAGCTACAAATTCGCCGAATTTGAGCATCAAATGGCGTGAATTGGATCAATCTGGACCCGGAATTCCAAGGGTCTAAGCGGCTATCGCCTTTAACAGAGCTGAGCTCAGGGTAAAAAAAAGCGCTGAAGTTTCTTCCAGCGCCGCTTCAACCGTTCAGAAAAATTAGCTTAATAACGTAAACGATTCGTTCAGTATTCCAGTTCCCAAGACTTTACCAGGACTGATTCGAACTTCTTTATATTAATCCCCTGCAGGTTACAACGGGAACTTGGCGTTAATACGATCCCTGCCAACTTGGGTTGTTGAACAGATATAGCTAAGTGAACCATGGTGGTACCTCCTAAAAGTGTTTTTTCTCCGGCATATCTACCAGGGTTTAAAGCTTCAACGTGTCTTCCCCGCGATTAATCTGTTAACTGTGGCATTTAATTTTCTGCTTCAAAAAACTTTTCAGATTTTCCAAGATTCTGGTGCAAAGCCTCAAATGGTTTCATTATGACACACAATG
>JAJXWL010000251.1 GCA_021781625.1 bacterium | reverse complement strand
CGCGGCAGTGCCGCACGTTGAGAGGGGTTTACCAGAGGATGAAAAACACCGCAATCGGTTTTTGGTATTTTCATGAAATCCTAAAAAAGCACACTTTATCAAAGAAAAATCTTATGATTTCCTAAGAATTAATTCATCTTGTACTAACACAACCCTAACAATTCGATTTAGGTCTCAAAGAGAATATCTATTCGCAAGGATAATCCAGACGGGCAAAGCAACAGACTTGAGTGCAGGCTTGAACCGGAATCGGTGGCAGGTTTGACCGGAATAATCATAAAAATCGAAAAAAGCATGTTGTTTCAGGAATTTTTTCGTCGAAAAAATTCCGAATTATCGCGATAATTTCTCGTGAAATCGACGATTTCATCACGAAAAAACGTCGAAAAAAATTCGAATTTGAGCATCAAATTCGCCGAATTTGAGCATCAAATGGCGTGAATTGGATCAATCTGGACCCGGAATTCCAAGGGTCTAAGCGGCTATCGCCTTTAACAGAGCTGAGCTCAGGGTAAAATAATAGCGCTAAAATCTCTTTCAGCGCCGGTTCAACCACTCAGAAAATTAGTTTAATAATGTAAACGGATCGTTCAATATTCCAGTTCTCAGGACTTTACCTGGACTGGTAACAATGGGAACTTGGCGTTGATACGCTCCCTGCCAACTTGGGTTGTTGAACAGATATAGCAAAGTATCCCAGAATATAGCTAAGTGAACCATGGTGGTACCTCTTAAAAGTGTTTTTTCTCCGGCATATCTACCAGGGTTTAAAGCTTCAACGTGTCCTCCCCGCGATTAATCTGTTAACTGTGGCATTTAATTTTCTGCTTCAAAAAACTTTTCAGATTTTCCAAGATTCTGGTGCAAAGCCTCAAATGGTTTCATTATGACACACAATGTATTTTTTGACACAGTTCTTCTTGACGACATAATGGGACGTAAGTATGTTACTCTTGTTCTGTCATTAGGCAGATTAAGTGAGGGAATATGAACGCTGACCGTTTAACACTCAAAGCACAAGAAGCCCTACAGGCTGCGGCGACCCTAGCCGATCAAAACAATCACCAAGCGGCGGGACTAGACCACTTAGTCTCAGCCCTGCTGAGCCAAAAAGAGGGACTAACCGCTCCCCTTCTCGATAAAATGGGTGTAGACCGAACCACGCTTCAAAAGCAAATCGATGACCGCTTAGCCTTGGCTCCCCGAGTTTATGGGTCCAATGGCAACGTCAGTTGGGAAGGCGCCTTAACCCGTACTATTGCGAAAAGCGAAGCCGAGGCCGATAAACTTAAAGACGACTACATTTCCACTGAACATCTTTTGCTAGCCCTGTGCGAAAGTGAAACCTCGACGGGTGAGGTCCTAAGAAAAGCCGGTGTCACCCGCCAAGCTATCTTGTCAGCTCTCCAAAGTGTTCGGGGGAATCAACGCGTCACGGATCAAAATCCCGAAAACCGTTACCAGGTTTTAGAAAAGTACACCCGAGACCTGACGGCCCTTGCTCGCAAAGAAAAACTGGACCCCGTCATCGGTCGCGACGAAGAAATCCGGCGAGTGATGCAAGTTTTATCCCGTAAATCGAAAAACAACCCCGTTTTGATCGGTGAGCCCGGTGTAGGCAAAACCGCCGTGGTAGAAGGCTTAGCCCGGCGCATCGTTGCCGGCGATGTCCCCGAAAGCCTCAAAAATAAAAAGGTCCTAGCCCTAGACTTAGGTGCCTTGATTGCCGGGACCAAGTACCGAGGCGAGTTTGAAGAGCGTCTCAAAGCTGTCATCAATGAAGTCACCGCCGCCGAGGGCCAGATCATCCTTTTTATTGATGAACTCCACACGATTATGGGAGCAGGGGCCGCAGACGGGGCTATGGACGCCTCCAACCTCCTGAAACCTGCATTATCCCGAGGTGAACTCAGGACCATTGGGGCCACCACGCTGGACGAATACCGCAAGCACATTGAAAAAGATGCCGCCTTTGAACGCCGTTTTCAGCCAGTGATGACCAACGAACCCAGCGTGGAAGACACCGTTACCATCCTTCGCGGCATTAAAGAACGCTACGAAGTCCACCACGGCGTACGCATCCGCGACGAAGCTTTGTTGGCCGCCGCGACCCTTTCCGATCGCTATATTACAACCCGCTTTTTGCCTGACAAAGCCATCGACTTAGTCGACGAAGCCGCCAGCCGGCTCAAGATGGAAATTGAAAGTCAGCCCGTCGACCTCGACAAGATTGAGCGAAAAATCCTTCAGCTCAATATTGAAAAGCAGGCTCTGTCACGCGAAGAAGACGCCGAATCCCGAGAACGGTTGGCCAATATCGAGCGGGAGCTGAGCGAACTGGGAACCCAGCGAGGTGCCATGCACCTGCAATGGAGCAACGAAAAGCAGGTCATTGAAGAAATTCGTGGGGCCAAAAGTCAAATCGAAGACCTGCGAGCCCGTGAAGCCCAATACGAGCGTGAAGGCAACCTAACGGGGGCCGCCGAAATTAAGCATGGGAAAATTCCTCAGCTCAAAAAACTGTTGGATGAAAAATCGGCCCGATTAGCCGAAATCCAACAAACGGGCTCTTTGCTCCGTGAAGAGGTCGGCGAAGAAGATATAGCCCGCGTGGTCTCG
>JAJXWL010000250.1 GCA_021781625.1 bacterium | reverse complement strand
AGAACTAGGCGCTCCCGTTCTTGCCTTGATCTTGGGACAAGCCCTGACTACCTCAGCTGGTATACCCAGCGGTGAGTGGGGGATGTATATCTTAACTCCAGGGGGTCTGCACTATCGTCATGACCCCAGTCAAGGCGTGCTGACCGGACTCATGAAGATAGATCGTGCCGATCAGCCCCGAAGGTACTATTTTCCGCGATCAGACCTCTTAGCCTGTCGCTTTCACCAAGGAACTTTTTGGAAACGCCTTTTTGCGGGCGAGAATGACTTCATTACCTTAGACTGGTCCAACTGTACCACGGCCCTGAGTTTTGAACCCTTAAAAGGTGGAAAAATCTGGGTAGAAGAAGTCAATCACGCTTTTGAGTTACCCCAATGAGTTGCCCCAGCCCAAGTCTTAAATACTCTTAACGTCTTAAATCCCATTCAGATCAAACGGAGTTTGCTGGTACACGCTGTAATTTAACCAATTGGCGTACAACAGGTGAGCATGAGAGCGCCAAGTAATTTCGGGCAAGTTGTGGGGATCATTTTGCGGAAAATAATTTTGCATGACATACCCCGGATTTCCGTTGGCATTGTCTCGCTCAAACTCGCGCTTAAGGGTATCTCGGTCATATTCGGGGTGACCTGTGACAAAAATACGTCGTCTATCCTCGGTAGAGACTAAAAACACTCCCGCTTCAGGCGATTCCGCAATCAAGCGTAAACCGGGCACCGCTAAGACATCTTCCCTCTGGGTTTCCGTAAAACGCGAATGGGGAGCAGGAAACCAGGTGTCAAACCCCCGCACAATGGGCTCGTTCGGCTCCAAAATTTCATGTTGAAACACACCTGCTAACTTCTGTTCTAAAGAAACCTTAGGAACCCCAAAAAAGTAATAAAGAGCCGCTTGGGCACTCCAACAGATATGCAAAGAAGAATAAACGTTGGTTTCGCTCCAAGCTAAAATCTGGGTGAGTTCTTTCCAGTAATCGACTTTCTCAAACTCTAAAAGTTCAACTGGAGCCCCCGTGGTAATGAGTCCATCAAATTTTTCCTGGCGAATTTGGCTATAGGTTTTATAAAAGGCGGACAAATGTTCCTTAGGCGTATTTTTTGTCTCGTGAGACCCCATATGCAAAAACGTGATTTCAATTTGCAGAGGGGTATTTCCTAATAGTCTGAGCAACTGTGTTTCTGTTTGGATCTTTGTCGGCATGAGGTTAAGAATGGCAATTTTTAAAGGACGAATATCCTGGTGAACCGCTCGGTCATCGGTCATGACAAAAATATTTTCCTTTTCGAGTAATTCACGTGCGGGGAGATTCGAAGGAATTTTGACCGGCATTGTCCTGGCTCCTTGGTTTTCTTACGATCAAGCTGATTTAAAGTAGCATAAATTGTGGGAAATCGGAAAGCTTTCCAAGAAAAATCCCTGAGGAGGGTTACACTTAAGGAAAGTTCACTAAGAAAAGGAGATTTCATAATGCGTAAGTTCTCTCGAATCCTGAACCTTCGTTATCTGGGCCTTCTCGGTGCCCTTCTCAGTCTTTCGGCGTGTTCTAGCATGGATGTGATGGATCGGCTGTTGGCTTCTTCGTCAAACCATCCAACCTCGGCAGAACAACCAGTAGCGAATTCTGATAATTCTGATAATTCAGCCTCTTCTTCGTCCACAACCTCCGGTCGGGATGAACTAGCACAGGTTCAAAATCTCGCACCTTCCTCGAAAACCTATCCTTCCAGTGGGGCCATCTCGGGGCCTCAAGATTTTCAGTCGGTCAAAGTGGGAGATTGGGCTGTCTATAAAATTCTCAAGGATGGACAACTGTCCCAAGTCGTCAAGTTAGCCGTAGTTGCCAAGACCGACGAGGCATGGGTCTATGAATTCGACAACTACACGAATGATCAGAGTTCGGCCCTGCAAATGGCTGTCAAAAATTTAAACCAAGCCCTCTCAACTTCGTCTGAACCTGAAAAAATTCTTTGGATGAAGGTCAAAGATAAAAATGGCAAAATTACCAAAATTGAGGGAGCCTATTTGGGCATGATGGGCGGTATGAGCAAGGCTGCCCTTACAGGGGGAGCGCCTAATGTTTCCTCTACAGTAGAAAAAGGTGGTTCCGTCACCGTTCCGGCGGGGACCTTTCAAGGCACTTGGAAAGTTACGTCTCAAGTCACCAGTGGTAAAGCCTCGCATTCAGGCACCGCTTGGGTTTCAACCCTGGTACCACTTTGGCATGTTGTCAAGTCGGTCAGTGATGACGGGTCCACCAGAATGGAACTGGTGGACTTTGGTACCAAGGGTTTTGTCTCGGCGTTCGAGTAAACGCCAAGACCCCTACTCTCGTCAATTCGGTTTAGGTGAAAAGGCCGTCCACTGACAGGTACCGCTCGCCGGTATCATAGTTAAAGGTTAAGACCTTTTCACCGCTTTTGACTTCGGGCAATTTCTTCGCCACGGCGGCAAGAGCGGCCCCCGTCGAAACACCTGCAAAAATACCTTCTTCACGAGCTAAGCGAACAGCCCATTCGTAAGCTTCTTCTTTGGTCACGGTAATCGCACCATCTAAGATCTGCTGGTGAAGATTACCCGGAATGAATCCAGCCCCCAAGCCTTGCAAGGGGTGCGGACCGGGTTGA
>JAJXWL010000033.1 GCA_021781625.1 bacterium | reverse complement strand
TGTTCAACATGTGATGCGCCATACGACCATTCCGGTTTTAGGTCACGCGGACGGAATTTGTCATGTGTATGTGGACAGTAAGGTGGATCTTGAACAAGCACTTCCGGTGATCTTAGATTCTAAAACTCAATATGTGGCAGTGTGTAATGCCGCTGAAACTCTGCTGATTCATGTTGACGTAGCCCCCACGCTCTTGCCTCGTTTAAAACGACTCATGGATGAGAAAAAAGTCACCCTGAAGGGGTGTGAACGTACAAAAACTTGGCTACCCGATATCGAAAGTGCTACGGACGAGGATTGGGCCACCGAATATCTGGACTACATCCTTTCCATAAAAATAGTCGACTCATTACAAGACGCCATTGATCATATTAATACCTGGGGCAGTCATCACACGGACGCGATTTTGACCAACTCTTTAGAAACAGCCGAAGCGTTTATGAACTTAGTCGACAGTGCGGATGTGTTTTGGAACTGCTCCACCCGTTTTGCCGATGGCTTCCGCTTTGGTCTAGGGGCTGAAGTGGGGGTAGGTACGGGCAAAATCCATGCTCGGGGTCCGGTTGGGCTGGAGGGGTTGGTCATCTACAAGTGGAAACTCTATGGTTCAGGTCAGGTGGTTGCGGATTATGTGGGACCACAGGCCCGTGCTTTTACGCATCGTGAGCTTCCTTTAGCTACCGCTGGGGGAGGCCACTCTTGACGCGGGATTTTTCAAAAGTACGCCGGTTGGTGGTCAAAATCGGTACCAATACCTTGGCAGATAAAGCTGGTAAAGGTGGGGCCGAGATCGATCGAGCCTATGTGGCAGACATGGCCCAACAAGTTGTGGCCTTGCAAAAGAAAGGCTGTCAGGTGTTGTTGGTCACCTCAGGGGCCATTGGGATGGGAGCCGGCAATTTGGGGATTGTCGAAAAAGTCACAGACATCCGCATGCGTCAGGCTTGTGCCGCGATTGGTCAACCGCTTTTGATGAATGAATACCGTCATGCCTTTGCCCAGCATGGCGTCTCGGTGGGGCAAATCTTATTAACAGATGATGTCCTTTCCGATCGCAACTCTTACTTAAACCTCCGTTCGACGGTAGAGACTTTGCTCAATCTGGGCGTGATTCCGATTTTTAATGAAAATGACACGATCTCTATTGCCGAAATTAGCCGAGCTTTTGGGGACAACGATCGCTTGTCCGCCTTAGTCGCGAGCAAAGTCGATGCCGAACTCCTAATTATCCTTTCGGATATAGATGCCCTGTACGACAAGGACCCCCGCAAATTTCCTGACGCTCGCCGTATTCCTGTGGTAGAAAATATCACCGCAGAAATTGAAGAAGGAGCCGGTTCAGCAGGCTCGTCCTTTTCAACAGGCGGCATGAAAACCAAAATTCGTGCGGTTTTAATCGCCGAGAAAGCTGGTTGTACCACGGTCTTAGCTCATGGCCGTGAAGCTCAAGTCCTTACCCGGGTTTTGGGGGGCGAAGAACTGGGAACGGTTTTTCTAGCAAAACCTCGCCTACGCAATCGACTGAGGTGGATTCTCCATTCACGACCTCAGGGGACCTTGACGGTAGATGAAGGGGCACTTGACGCGTTATATCACCGAAAAAGTCTCCTGCCTCGCGGCGTGCTTTCTGTCGAGGGGGAATTTGAAAAGGGGAGTGTGGTTTCGGTGAATGGGGTCTTAAAACTGGTGACGAAGTTCTCTTCTGATGACTTGCGGCATTTGGCCGGCAAGACCAGCCTTGAAGTCGCACAAATCTTGGGTCGAAAGGATGTTGTCGCCCGCCCCGAGGATATGGTCTTTTTGGACAATCCCGCCAGTCTTTAAGTCAAAACCACGTCCTTTATCGCTTAAACAGTGTCTTAAATTGCTCCCAAAACCCCTTGCCTTTTCTATGAGAGTAGTCCAAAGCAGCATCTTTGAGCGAAACCTTTTCGCCATATTTTCGTTTTAATTCATCCCAATGACGAACAATCCAAATATAAAGGTCAGCCTTGGTTCTACCTGGAAAGCGGGTGATGATGCCTTCATGCCCTATGGTTTGAATGATGGGTAAGAATACGTTGTAATACCACGACAGAGCTGCGTCTTGAAAACTGATTTCGTCCGTCATATTCAAGTTCATATAGTATTTGTGACCTTGAATGTGTTGAAGAATTTCATCAAAACGACCTGGATCAGAGAATTCAAGGTGTTCGAGGGGAATGATCTGGTCAAGATGTGTCTGATCGACAAACCGATCTTTTTCGTATTTGAGGAGCTTGTCACGCAATTCCTCGAGGGTTTCATTGTGTTCGAGTTTATAAGCCGTTTTGAGTTCGGTAACCTCCGCATCAATGGCTTCGACTCCCTGGGATTTGGCCACCGAGACGCGATGATTACCATCACGCACAAAGTAGGAATCCCCCACTTTATACAATTTGATGGGGGGGAGAATCACATCTTGGATATGCGCTTTGTCTACCGATTCCCAGCGAGAACGCATGTACTCGTTCCTCGGTAAAAAAGCAACGTTAAAGTCTCGATAACGACCTTCAGAGCCTACAATTTTATCAATGGGGATGGCTTGCATTCCTCGATAAATTTCCGCATTAGGTCTCAGGAGAGTTTTTACTTCATTAAAGTTAAGAAGTTGATTTTTTTGAGGACGAAGAAAATGCACGACTCGAGAAAAGAATTCTTTTGTTCGGGCCTTGTTAAAATCTAGGCTTGCCTGCATTTTTGCCGATTCAATGGGCATCATACATCATACTCCAGAACAAAATGGTCATAACAATTGATCACTTCAGTTTTTTTGTAGAAAGTTCGGCGCACATCGTTGAGTTCATAAAGGTGAATGTGCCCGTGAATCAAGTATTTGGGTTTAAACCAACGCATGAACAACAAAAAGGCTTTAAAGCCTGTATGGCAAAGGTCGCTTTTGTCGTGAATACCACGTGGCGGGGCGTGAGTTAACAGAATATCAAGCCAACGGCCGTGAACCAGGCGGTTCCAAAGTAAACGGGGGAGCAAACGAAAGATACGAAACAACATTTGGATTTCGGTATATTGGTGCTCGCCGTCGTTATAGCGCATGGAGCCCCCAAGTCCCGCGATTAAAACTTTCTGCATTTTTCGAACACGGTCTTCGAGGTAAGTTGCCCCATAAGCCGTCTGGGAACGAAAGTTGTCATCGGCTGTCAGCTCTGCAGGCGAAGCTTCACGGCGTTGAAAATGTCTTAAGCGAGAAAGGTTATGGTTACCGAAGATGAACAAAAGAGGAACATTTAAGCAACTCACAATGTAGCTGTAATATTCCATCGGCAAATCTCCAGCACCTAATACCATCGAGACCCCTTTGTAGCGGCCTTTGATCTGAGTGCTATAAACCAATGGGTCAATATGATCAGCGACACAGAGAATTTTCATAGCGAGTTCCTTAGAAATCAGCTTTCTTGAGCAATTCTTGGAGCTGATCTTTGCCAATGAGTTCGTAGGGTCGTGTTTCGGCAAAAGTTTGCGCGGCTCGGGTAAACGCCGTATTGGTCACCATATAACATTTATTCGCACCTAGACGGCGAATTTCTTCAAGAACTTCTCGTAAAATAGGCTCGTCAAGATTGGAACTGGTTCGAAAGAAATGCATGAGTTTAGGCATTTTCTTGACGTTTCGCCATTTTTCTGACTCGTTTTCGATCGATACAATCCGTACTGTTCCACCAGGGAGTTCTTCACAGCTTTGTACCGAAAAACCCATGGCTGCCGTAATTTTCTGGCATATTTCCATGTACTTTTGCTTTGAACTCGTAACGTAGTCTTTAATGCGGTCATCCATCCTCAAGTCTTGATAGGCCGAAAGTTTTTCAGCAACATCCTTAAAGGTGGGCTTTTTAGAATAGATTTTCTCCCATTCCGTGATAGCTTTGTCAATGTTTCGTGTTTTTTCGTAGCAATGCGCTAAAAAGTAACGGGCAAAGAGAACATCTTTATCCGCATCATCCGTCGAGAGCTTGACGGCTCTTTCTAGTTCGATGATGGCGCGTTCATAGTTTTTTTGGGCAAGAAAACAGCTTCCCCGCTCTACGAGGGCCTTCACCTTCAGTTCGGGATCTTTAACGGCCTTCTCGAAAGCCGTTAGAGCTCCGCCATAGTCATGCGACTCCTTTAACAAACGACCCAAAAAGAAAAAGGCATGGTAGTTTTCTGGGGCAAGTCGTAGGGCGATTTCAAGCTCTTGGCGTGCTTCGACAGGACGATTAGCACGAAAAAACAGCATTCCCAGCTTCAAATGGGCATCCCCATTGTTGGGGTCGAGCTCTAGGGCCTTTTTATAGAACTTGTGGGCTTGATCACCTTTATTTCGTTCTTCGAAGATAGAAGCTGCCTGAAAGTAGTAATCGCCAATATTGGGATCAAGTTTAATCAGAAGTAAGTATTCTTTTAAGGCTTCTTCATCTTGGCCAAACCTCATGTACAGATCGGCAATTCGTTTTCGGTAATCTTTTTCGACTAAGTATCCTTGAAAGATCCCGATTTGGTTGACAGTTTTTAACTCCATGAGGGCGAGTTCGGCTTTATTGTCCGCTAAGTAAGCAAGCCCCAAAAAGTAGTGGGCTTCAGCGTTACGAGGATCTTTGGCCAACAGGGCTTTCGCCGCTTTTATGGCGCCTTGTGCTTTTCCTGCCTTGACAAGATCGGCCAACGCCGAGATTCTTTTCGGTGTCAGGATGGATCGGAGGAGAAAAAAGACGGCTACACCGATGGAACAGCCGAGGATAATAATGATGAGAATCAGTATTGGTGACATAAAGACCCACTTCGTATCGTATTACTTCCCCAGGCTGTTGTCAAACCGAGCTTTATGGTTGGTTGGGTTACTTTTCTCCGTGGCTGGCCTTTGGGCGGCAGATTTTTTTACAGATGGTGAAAAAGCTCTGGCGGCAAATCAACTCGACAAGGCGCAAACTTATCTTGAAGCGGCTTTGGGGCAGGGACAGATATCTGAAAAATTATATCTTGACTTAGGCTTGGTTTATCAGAAAATGGGGTTGATCGGCGAAGCTTTAAAAATGTTTCATAAAGGGGCCGAGTTGGGTGGTCCTTTGCAGTACTTACTAGAATATGATGCGGGAGCAGTTTCTTTTTCTCAAAAAGATTGGAGCTCCGCAGAGCAAGCCTATACGACCGTGCTTCAGCTTCGGCCTCAATTTGCCGACGCCGTGTTAAATCGGGCAAATACCCGATTAGAAGAAAAAAACTGGTCGGGGGCTATTTCTGATTATGAACAGTATCTTACCTTGGCACCGCAGAACCCCCAAAAGGACACGATCACACAGTTGATTGCGTTACTGCAACAAGCCCAGGCGGATGCTGTAGCTCAAAAGTTGGCCCAAGAAGTTCAGGCAAAACAAGCAGCCCAAGCAAAAGCTGAAGCCGAAGCCCAGGCTCAAGCCCAAGCTGCTGCTGAAAAGAAAAAACAGGAAGAAATTTTGCAAAAAATCCGTCAAAGTTTAAAAGGTGTGACGGGTGACTCAAAAGCCTTAGGGACTGGCCCCGCAGGAGTAAAATCCGACGATGGCGACTTTACTTTGTCCCCTTAAGGTTAAAAAGTTCAAGGAGTACTGGAATGAAAAAACGTTTAGGCTGGATCCTAGCAACGGGAGTCGCTCTCCTTTTTTTGGCGGGGGGCATCTTTTGGGTGACAAGCCACCAGGATGGAGGCTCTATCCGTGCCAATACCTTGAAGTTGGCCGCCGACTACGGTAGTCATGGGGACTACCAGCGGGCTTTAGACCTACTGGATCAACTTCTTATCAAAAATGCTTCAGACCACGAGGCTATGGCCTTACGGGACAAACTCTTAGCAGAACAACAAACTGCGGCCCAAGCTGCCAAGAACCAGCAGTTAAATGCTTTGCAATCGGCCAACACCCAATTGCGAGATAGTTTAAATTCTTTGTCACAACGACTCAATACACCCTCATTAGGTGGTGGGGATTCTGCGGCACAAGAAGCGGCCCAACGCCGTGCTGAAGCTCAAAAGGCTGAGGCGTTGCGTTTGGAGCGTGAGAAAGCGCAAGAAGCTCACCTGAGTGCCGCTCAGCGCGCCAAACAAAAGCTGATTGATCAAGGGATTGAACTCATGAATAACGGTCAATTCAGTCAAGCTCGTGAGAAATTTCACGAAGTGCTTTCGCAAGATCCCAGTAACGGCGAAGCGAACATTCGTCTGGGGGAAAATGACTTCCTAGAAAACCCGCAAGATCCGCAAACTCGGCAAAAAGCCCTCGATGCCCTCAGCCAAGGCCTGTCTGCCTCACCTCGGAATGCGCATGGCTTTGCCGTAAGAGGCGACGTGTACGCAGAATCGAAAAACTGGCCTGCGGCGATCAGCGATTATCAAACGTCTTTGAGGCTTGACCCCAATAACGCCGAAGTTTGGTACTCGTTGGGAAAAGCTTATTTCATTTCACGTCGTTACCAAGAGGCTGCCGATGCCTTTAAAACTTCGTTACGGTATGATGAGAAAAATGCCTTAACGTACAATGCCTTAGGTAGCTCTTATGCTCAATTGGGTAACGACCGCAAAGCTCAAGAAGCTTTTACTCGTGCTGTAGACCTTAAACCGGACTTTGCCCTGGCGCATTACCAGCTGGGACGGACCTTAGCTAATCAAGGAAAAGTCGAAGCCGCTTTGCGTTCCTTTCAAAAAGCGGCTCACCTAGATCCAAATTCCGTGACCTTTGCGGCAGGCTTGGGGGCCGCCTACTACGATCTTGGTCGTTACAAAGACGCTGAAGCCCAGTATGCCCGTGCCGTAGTCCTCAACGGAACCCGAGCCGACTTGGTGTACAACTTGTCTACCTGTCAGCTTCAACTGGGTGAAATTAATCAAGCCTTAGACAATGCCCAAAAAGCCACCTCGATGGATGCTACTGTGCCCGAGTACTTTTTCAACTTAGGCAAGTGCCTCGAAAAGGTCGGTTCCCCCGATTTAGCCGTAACGGCGTACCAGAATGCCCTCCAATTAAAGGCTGATTATGCCGCGCCGCGCGTCCAAATTGCCTTGATTCTTGAAAAAAAAGGGGATTTGGATGGGGCTATGACTCAGTTGCGTAAGGCCTATGATGCCGCCCCGAGTAACGCCGCCGTCGTCAATAATCTTGGTCAGGTCTACCTGAAAAAGCATTTAGCTTCTGAAGCTGTAGATTTCTTTCATAAAGCCTTGGCCAATCAAAATGATACGCCGGATATTCGGTATAACTTAGCTTTGGCCTATATTGCGGCGGGGCAAAAAGACTTAGCCTTGGCGGTACTCGAAGACCTTGTTAAGCTGTTCCCCAAATATTGGGACGGTTGGTATCAGTTGGGAAGCCTGCAGTACGATCTGGGGCAAACCTCTGACGGCAAGAAAACCTATCAAAAGTTGCTGAACGAGAACCCGAACTATTCGCATGCCACCGAAATCGAAGCGGTTCTGTCGAAGTCAAACTAGTGCAAACTAAACTAGACGGCCGATTTTTTCGAAGAGCTCCTTTCGGCTGAGCGTAACCCAAAGGGGCCTTCCGTGGGGACACCGGGCATTTTCTAGATGAAAAGCTCGGTGGACTAGATCCCGCGCCGTCTGTGGGGCCAAAGGGTCCCCGTCCATCACCGCTGAACGACAAGCCAGGGTCGCGTACAAGTCTTTTTCTAGATCTTGGGGCGGTTTGACAAAGGTCGTTAAAAACTCAAGAACAAGATTTTCCCGATCGGCCGCAACTTGGGGCAGACGGTACAATTCGGCACATCCGTCGGGAAACCGCAACCCAATGCCCAAGGTCTCCCACTCGGTCTGACGTTGCTGGAGCTGTTGCAAAACTTCTGGTTCGACCCAAAAGCGTCTGGGAAACAATAGCTCTTGCACTTGTCCGGCCTGTGACCGTAGTTCATCGTACAATAGCCGTTCGTGGGCAGCATGCTGGTCGACCAAGTACAACACATCATCCTTTTCAACCACTAAAAAAACACCAAGAACTTGTCCCAAATAGCGAAACGGGTAATTCAACTCGGAAGTAGCTGGGGCTTTTGGCAGGGGCGTATCCCAAATCGCGGTCGAAGGTAGCTGACCCCTCCCGCGAAGAACTGGGGCTTGACCCTCAGACCTTTCTTGAACTTCTGAGCCAAACGAAAGACTCGGGCCTAAAGGGGGTGGTCCAGCTGGGTTAAGGGTGGTTTGAAACAATGGCGCCGCAGGAACAGTCCTTTGCAAACCTGTCCGAACGGTTTGTACCAAAGCCCGGTGGAGACTATCTGCTCCGCGAAATCTAGCCTCTCGTTTGGCAGGATGAATATTGAAATCGACCAACCGTGGGGCGACTTGTAAAAAAACTGCAGCATACGGAAAAGCCCCTCCGGGAAGCCAGCCTTCGTAGGCGTAACTGACAGCCTGAACAAAAGCAAACTCTTGAAGGGGGCGATGGTTGGCCCAAATGTGAATACCTTTGCGGTCACTTCGGTGTGCTGGGGGTAAAAGGGCCCAAACCGACCATTGGGCCTCGCTGTCGCCACCTTGAAATTCACGAAGGTTGGCCGTGTCATCCCATGGTGTACCCCATAATTGACCTAACCGCTCCCCCAGAGTTTGCGGTTCGACCTGTAGCCTCAGTTTGCCATCGATGATGAGACGAAAGCCAACTTCAGGAAAAGCCAAAGCTTTTTCATCAAAGACTTTACGGCACAATTGACTTTCTGCAGCCGGAGATTTCAAAAAGCGTTTTCGAGCCGGTAGTTCATGAAACAGTTCGGTAATTCTCACCGAAGTTCCCTGGGGTGAGGCAGCCTTTTTTACCGCTTGGGCTCGACCATTGTTGACTTCGAGCCGATACCCCAATTCACCATCCCGTGAGGTAAGGATATTCAGGCGTGAACACGCGGCGACACTGCCTAAGGCTTCACCACGAAAGCCTAAACTGGTGAGACTGTCGAGGTCTTCGAGGTTGAGAATTTTACTCGTGGCATGGGGAAGCCAGCACAATTCTAAATCTTCTGGCGACATGCCCCAACCATCATCGGTGACTTGTAAGGCTTCTAGTCCGCCGGCTTCCCAACGAACCTCAATTTGATGGGCTCCAGCATCTAAAGCGTTATCCAAGAGTTCCCGCAACAGCGAGGCGGGGCGTTCAATAACTTCTCCGGCGGCGATGCGCCGGGCCACTGACTCAGAAAGAACTTGAACAGGGCGTGGTCCTAAACTATTCACCGGACTAGTGTACACGGGGAAGGCTGGTTTACTCTAGAAGCTTAGCTTCATATCGAGTGTGGCTTCAAGACCGACGAGGTATTGGTATTCATTCCACTGATTGCCCCATTTGAGCGTTAAGGTCAAGGAACTGGCTCGTGACACGGTTAAAATAGCCGCGTAGACAGCTTCTAACTTTTGCAAAAGGGGAGAAGGTACCGTTCCGCTTCCTACCAGAATATCCAGGCTAAGTTGGTGTTCTATGGTCCTGGGAAAATCTGGAGCACTGAACCAGTCGGGAAACTTAAAGGGGAGGTGGGCAGGAAGTTGAATATCCCAGGCGGGGGTCACCTCCAGTGTTGTCAAACTAGTTTGTGACCATTGCGCTGTGAACTTGACTGGTAATTGAAGATTTTCACGGCTGGTCAGATAAACTTTCGGCAGGACAGTTGCCGCAATTTGAGTATTTTGATCTGTAGCTTGACTGCCGGTAGAAACACTGGATTGCAGGTTCCAGGACCATTGGTCGGTTTCATACCAAAGGGCCAGAGGGTCGACCCCCTCGCGACCAAAGAGGTTGTTCGCTTGAGTGCTAAGGGTAAGTTGAGTTTGCTGATACGTTAAAAGGCTGGAGAGTTGCCGCGATTGACGGTTTAGAAATTTCACATCAGCCTGCAAAGGCCACAGCAAATCCCAAGCGGTAAAGGTACCTGGTCGGTTCAAATTCAGTTCCGCATCAGATTCCAGGGCACCAGAACTTAAAGAGGCGGTTTGCCCTGCTAGGGCGTTGTCGGTGAACATTTCGGAAAAAGGTAATGAAAATAGCCCAGGAGACACACTGCCCAGCTGAGCCCAAGAAGCCTGGAGTAGTTCTGGAGTGGTCATTCCTGAGGTGTTTTGATCGGTCAGCGTCAATGAGCGAGCCACACTGGGGGTGAATTTCCAAGGTGTTCCCCATAACGTCAGCAAGAACGGCCAGCCTGCGGACCACGAGGTTTTGGGGCCAGCCAACCAAGGGGAACCTTGGGTTTGATCGGTTTCGAGGTTGAGTTGAAGGTTCCAACCCCAGGGACGGCTTTCAAGCGAGGGCAATTCCACCCATGACCAAGAAGCTAGAGCTTGACTAAAATCGGGAACATCGGTACGCCAGCGTAACCAATCCCAACTATCTACCCATTGCTGGGCAAACGGAGCCAAGGTGAGTTCTGTATTGCGAATTTCATGCCAATTTAGCTGGGCCGTTAGACCATCGGTGAGAGGGAGCAAAGGCGCAAACCAGCGGCTCCACGAAGTTTGATAATTTTGTTCGAGCCGGACTGGTGGCCCTAAGGCTGAAGCTGTGATGGCCAAGTTTCCCCAATCGGGCAAATTGAGTTGAGCTTCTTCCAGTCGTGATCCATAGTCTGAGAATTTTTCAGAGAGTACCAAGGGGCCTAACGGCAACGAAGCATCATAGGCACCATGGAGTTGTGATGCCCCCGGTGTGGCGGCCATAGTAGTCTGGACATTCCAGCGTGACCCTAAAACAGTTGTGACCACGTCGCTTTCGCCAGACCAAGTTGGTTCGGCCGCGGTGCTTCCGCTCGTGGTTGTGGTGGCTGTGACTTGCGTACCGCTGACCAAAGAAACCTCTTGGACTTTCCACGCGTGGGGCTGGTGCCAACTCCCTGAAGCTCGAACGGTTCCTTTGAGTTCCCAAAGAGGGTCTTCGGCGTGAATTTCTGCAAAGTAGGCGGTAACTCCCTGTGAGCCGCTCGAAGACAGGGTCAGATGATCCCAGTCTGAAGCACTCGAATCTAGATGAACTGTTCCTTGGGTGACGCCATCGACTTGCAGGGTGAGGGCCTTTAAATCGATAACGGCTTTGTGCCAATTGGTCGTGGGGCCTGCCACAGGATTCCAGGATACGCTCAAACCACGACCAGAGGGGTCTGCGGCGGTGAACGTCACCGTACCTGGGTTGCCACTGGCGTAGCGATAATAAAAAACTAACTGGCCCCAAACTTGAGAGCGAAAGGGGGAAATCGTCGCAATTAAAGAATAATCTGAAGCTGACAACAGTTCCATTACCTGAATATTCAGAGCCGAAGCATTAAAACGGTTTGAAATTTCAGGAAATAAACTTTCAAGAGGCTGAGGAGCTTGTTGCAATTCAGAGGTTTCTGGGATCTCGCGGACCGTGGTTCCACTGGTTCCCGAGGTTGTTTGAGGGGCAAAGACTGACCCTTCAAACTCGGCAGACTCGGCTAATACGCGAGCTGAAGTACTCCAGGCAGACCCTGGGTTGACGATCACAAGCCGCCAGCCGCCTGCCGATCGAAGCAAAGCTCTTTCGGTGTCGGTCAGGCGTAAGGTGAGCTCTTGCCAGGATGTACTGGTTAAGCTTAAAGCCCCAGAGGGGTCCCCTCCGCCCTGAACTCCATCCGAGCCACTTAACAAGGGGGTAAGTTCGCGAGTCAACAGGGCTCCATCCCGGGACAAAACCCCGTCACCATTTCCATCATTGGTCCAGGTAGAACCTTCCGGTAGGGGATAGTCGACGGTTTCACCACGAGTTTGATCGTAAAAGGTCATCCCCGGACGGGTTCCCCCGGTTGTTTGTGCCACACTGCCTGTTCCGTCAATATCTTCACCGACACTTCCGGCTTGAAAGAAAACTCTGGTACCGGCAGGGAGAGTATCTGGAAGACAAATATCCAGGCGAATCGCCTCAGTTCCCGAAAGATCGCGGGGAACACCACGGTCAAAGACTACTTGAGCCCCGGCCCATTGGTTGGCTCCTAGTTGCGATTCAAGGCTGAGAACACGATCTGTACGGGTCTCGTAACCGAGCATCAGGTATGGCCCGGTCCAGCCGTTGGACCCGTAAGGTACTAACGGGGCATTGGGGTTTTCATTACCCGGACTCCCTCCGTTACCTAGAACCATAGCTCCCGAAAGAGGGTCAAGGCTCCAGTAGTCACGGTAGAGAAGGGCTCCCCGATTCAAGTCCGTCGCTGTAAAAGTCGGGATACTAGGGGTGTA
>JAJXWL010000032.1 GCA_021781625.1 bacterium | reverse complement strand
AACCTTAGGTTGGGCTTCCCCGCGCTTATCTGTTCGTCTTCAAGCTCGCCTCGAACAGTATCCCCCCCAATATAATGCCCCCACCCCTAGCCCTGGAGGGGCTTTATGAAAACCTCGGTAAATCTCAAGGGATACGCCCAAACGGCTCGTCAAGCCGCCGCTGAAGGCGCCGTCTTACTAAAAAACGACCGACAGGCCTTACCTCTTAAATTCAATGAACAGGTTGCCGTGTTTGGCCGCATTCAAGCCTCTTACTATAAGAGCGGTACTGGCTCCGGCGGGCTGGTCAATACGGCCTACACCGTAGGCATTCTCGAGGGTCTTACCGCACAAGGCATCAAAATTCACCAGGGTTTACAGCAAATCTATCGGGACTGGGAAGCCCAACATCCTTTTGATGAAGGGGCTGGCTGGGCACAAGAACCTTGGTCTCAACGAGAAATGCCCATCACCTCAGAAGTGGTTCAGCAGATTGCCAAAGAGGCTGAAGTCGCCTTAGTGATTTTAGGACGCACTGCAGGAGAAGATCACGACAACGCGGCACAGCCCGGAAGCTATTTACTGACCAACACCGAGTCTGAGCTCTTGGAACGTGTTACTTCATCCTTTCCCCGTACTATCGTGCTTCTCAATGTGGGCAATATCCTAGATATGAAATGGGTCAAAGACCACGACCCGGCCGCAGTCCTTTACGTCTGGCACGGCGGACAAGAAGGTGGCCACGCCGTTGCCGATATTCTGACCGGAGCGATAACCCCGTGTGGCAAACTGCCCGACACCATTGCTCAAGACATTTCCGATTACCCCGCCCATGCTTTTTTTGGGGATCCCCTTCGCAACGTCTACCACGAGGATATCTTTGTCGGCTACCGCTTTTTTGAAACAGCAGCAACCCAAAAAGTACTTTATCCGTTTGGTTTTGGACTTTCTTATACCACGTTCAACTTAGTAGCGACGGCACAAGTTCGAGGACTCAGACTCGACGCCACAGTAATCGTCACCAACACCGGTGCACGTCCTGGCAAAGAAGTCGTACAGCTCTACCACGAAGCCCCCCAAGGTCTCTTGGGCCGTCCTGCTCGCGAGCTTTCCGCCTTTGCGAAAACCCCGCTTCTAGCCCCCGGTGAAAGCTGTACTCTCCACCTCGAGTTCGATCTGCAGGAGGCGGGTGGCTATGATGACGACGGGAGAACCGGTCACCCCTCTTGCTACGTCCTGGAAACTGGCGACTACCGCTTTTATCTCGGCACCGACGTGCGACAGGCCAAACCCCTGGCAACGGTAGCTGTCGACCATCTTCTTGTGGTTCGCTCGTGTACCGAAGCCCTAGCCCCCAAGACATCCTTCATGCGTCTTCATGCCCAAGCCGGCACCCCCGTTTTGGTCAGTGAGTCTACCCCAGAACGAACCATCGACCTTAAGTCACGCCAGCAGGACTTTGCCCCGGGGTTGCCTTATGCCGGAGACAAGGGCTGGAAACTTTCTGATGTCTCGGAAGGCAAAATCCCCCTCGAAACATTTTTGTCTCAGCTCACTGACGAAGACTTAGCCCAGCTGACCTTAGGTGAAGGAATGTGCTCACCGAAGGTAACCCCGGGGACAGCGGCTGCCTTCGGCGGGGTCACCGAACGTTTGAAAAGTTTCGGTATCCCTTTAGCCTGCTGTGCGGACGGCCCCTCAGGGATACGCATGGACAATGGGCAACTCGCTTTTAGCCTGCCGAACGGAACCTGCCTTGCCAGTACTTTTAATTTACCTTTGGTCGAAGCGTTACATGAATACTTAGCTCAAGAACTTCAAGACAATCACATTGATGCCATTCTGGGACCGGGAATAAATATTCATCGGCACCCCTTGAATGGCCGCAACTTTGAATATTTTTCTGAAGACCCCTTGCTGACAGGAAAAATGGCGGTAGCCTGCTTGAAGGGCCTACATCGGCACGGCGTTACCGGAGTCATCAAACATTTCGCAGCCAATAACCAAGAAACCGGCCGCAAAACCTGTGATAGCGTGGTTTCGGAACGGGCTCTTCGTGAAATTTATTTAAAGGGATTTGAACTCGCGGTTCGCCAGGGAAAAGCCCGCATGATCATGACGACCTACGGTGCCATCAATGGAATTTGGACGGCTTCAAACTATGATCTTTTGACCGTGATTTTGCGCCAGGAGTGGGGCTTTGATGGCTTGGTGATGACCGACTGGTGGGCCGCCATGAATGATGACCAAGACGAGGCCTCGTTGAGTGCCGCGTCGTACATGGTTCGCGCCCAAAATGATATTTATATGGTTGTCTCTGACGCCCGTGATACCCCCTTGCTGACGGACCTTCAGCAAGCTCTGGCCGAAAAACGACTGGCCCGGGGGCAACTCTTGCGCGTGGCTGGCAACATCTGCCGTGTTTTGCAAGAACTCCCAGCGATGAATTGGCTCCATCACTCCGAGCCCTGGCATTCAGAAACCCCCGTGACGGATCTAGGCTCAGTCACCTACCAAAAAGCAGGTCAACTCAACTTAACTGGCCTCAAAACAGCAAAAGGTTCAGTCAACGTTTTGGGGCTTTTGTTCGATCAAAGCGGAGACTTTGAAATTCGCTTGACCCTGCGGTCGGAATCCACCCCCCTAGCCCAATTGCCCTTGACGTTTTCCTTAAGCGGTAAACACACGACCACCGTCACAGTACCGGGCCGTCAAACCGAGTGGACAGACTTTGTCTATTCGCTTGGCGAAGTCAGGAACCCCTCGGGCTATCTGAGATTGTTCTTTGCCCAAGGAGGACTTGGCGTCAAAGCCATTCAGGTGCTTAAGGTAAACGCCACCAAAACAGGGTCGACACCAACGTGACCTCTTCAAACAGATCTTGCCGCCTTACTAGCTCCCACCCTGCGGACTCAGCACAGTCTTGAATTTGGTCAGGCTCATAATGGTAGGCCTGAATCTGAAAGCGCCGCGTCCCGGCTTTTAGGGTTGGGGCCTCGCGCTGAGGAATGGAGTTCATCAAAACTTCGCCGCCGGGTCGTGTCACCGCACTCAACGACGCCAAGAAGGCTTCTGGGCGAGAAAAATGCACTAAGACAAAAAAGGCAGTCACAAAATCCGCCCGGATCGTACGACCAGCCCAACGTCGGCAATCGTCGAGATTCGTCAAATCTAACCGATCCAAGTGAGCTCCCGGTACGCGCTTGGCGGCCCGGGCTAGCATGCCTCGACTGATGTCCACACCGTACAGTTTGAGCGGGAAATCCCACCGGGCCACACGAGCGAGTGTCCGCCCATCACCGCAACCGGCATCTAAAAGACTCCTCGGTTTGGAATCTGGAGCTTCGAGGGCTTCTTTCAGCCAAGTTCGTGCCGCATCCCAATCAAAACTGTCCAAGAGCTGGTGATCATCTTTATACGAGGGGGCGTAAAGGTCGTAACCCTCCTCTGGAGTGAGCGTCATTCCGCTATCATAGCTTGCCCCTTCTGGAACGTCGAGCTTGCTGTCGTTACAATGAAGCTTATGGAAGAACATTTTGATATTTGTGACGTTCATGGCCGTTTGACCGGTGAAAGCCTCCCCCGCAGTGTGGTTCATGCCCAGGGTTTGTGGCACAAGAGCGCACAAGTTTGGATCATCGATAGCCAAAACCGAGTACTCCTCCAGAGGAGAGACGAGAGGAAACAAACGGACCCTGGAAAATGGGATATTTCTGTTGCCGGCCATGTTTCGGCAGGTCAAACCGTCCTTGAAGCGGCACTAAGAGAAACAGAAGAAGAGTTAGGTCTGATCCTATACCCCGAAGAACTTGAACTCGTCTTTATTGCCCCTCGAGAATACTTAGATACTGAGCATCAATTTTATGACCGTGAGTTTCACCATACGTTTCTTTGCCGACGTGACGTTGAGCTTTCGACGTTGAGGCTTCAACCCGGCGAAGTCATTGATGTGACCTGGCAAAGTCTCGACGAGTTTTATCATCGCGTTGAAGGCGATGACCAAGGCCTGGTAGGTCGACCTGGAGAATACACCGCTATGTTCCAGCGTCTCGGAATACCGCGTTCAACGAGTGTCGCGAACCAGACTTGAGACTTTAAGTCTTTTTTCCGATACGCAAAGTATGGCCGATAAAACAGGAAATTGGTTTCTGGAGTTAATCCTTAATATTCTCATACTTAGTGCTGTTGCCTTCATTACTTTACAAGCACGAGCCGAACAAGAACGGGGCGTGGCAGCACCGTTACTGGCGGCCATTTCAGGTGGTTCGAAAAGTATTAACCAAGCCTTGGGGAATAACACTGGGGTAACTGGGGCGGCAAAAACCTCTGGAAACACAAGTACCACTGGGAACACACCAAGCTCAGTTCCTGCTTTACCAGCCGTCCCCAACCTCCCCGCCCCAGCCCTTCCCTCGGGGAACCCCAATGCCGGGTCTGCGGTCTCTGACTTGGATTTTGACAAAGCTTGGGGGGCCCTGCAAATCTGGGCAGCTGGTCTGGATGGAAAAATCACTCAAAGTGAATTGAACGGCATACTCGGCAATATTAAAACGGGTTGGAACAACAATACGCAAGCCGCACAAGACTATTTGAAACAAGTCAACGACAGAATCAATCAAGGACAAACAGATGCCGTCATCCGTGACGCCTTAGCCACCCTTGCCAAGGTAGGTGCCGACAAAAAAGCGGAACTCTTGGGGTCCATTTCGAAATTGATGGCACAAAATGGGGTTTCGTGGAGTCAGATTCAAGCTATGATGGGCAACTGGACGAGAGCCTTGGCTGGTCAAGTTCAAAAGCTGACCAGCCAGTAACTCAAAAACAACTAGCTTGGAATACTGTCGACTTAGATTACCGTCGAATTTAAGCCTTATTCGCCCTCATCGTCTTCGGGCATGTCTACAGGAATCTCTAGGCGCTTAATTTTATTCTTGAGACCCTGACGGCTGATCTGCAGATTACGAGACGTCTGCGATATGTTGTAATCGCTGTAGTGTAACGTCGAAAGGATAATTTCACGCTCAATGTCATCGATAAACATCCTCAGGTCGAGTGGTTCTTGCCCTGTGGGGAGTTGGATCGTTCGCACAACCGCTTTATCACCTTGAACCAAAGCGTACATCTTGGCGTTTTCTTTTAAAACTTGCTCGATGTCATCGGCCGTAACAGCCCCGGTGGAACGGTAGAGTAAATTAATTTTTTCTAGCAAGCCGGCCAGCTCTTGAATATTCCCTGGGTAAGCGTACTTCGAGAGGAGTTCTCGTTCTTTGCGGCCTAATTCCGGTAGAGACGTGTTCTTGCGCTGAGCCAAGGCCTCTAAGATGGCAAGAATATCTTCGCGGCGTTCTCGTAAAGGCGGCATCTTAATTTGAAGGTTGCCGATCTTGTAGTACAGTTCCTTGCGGAAATCGCCTTTTTCCATTTCGGGAAGCAGGGTAGTTTGGCTGGTAAACAGCACGCGAACATCAGCAGACCGCTCTTCGGTTCCGCCCACTGGATAGTAGGTCCCGTATTGTAAGAACTTGAGGACTTTAGCTTGAAGGGGTTTAGAGAGTTCCTGGACATCTTCGATCACTAGGGTCCCTTCACGAGCGGCGTCGATAAATCCATCCTTGGGCTGTCGTTGTCCCAAAGACAGGTTTTTCACAGCACCAAAGAGTTCCAATTCTAAAAGCTCGGGAGGAATCGTCGTACAGCTGACACCAACATACGGCTTTTGCCGACGAGGCGACAATTCATGAAGGATTCGGGCCACAGTTTTCTTTCCCGTACCCTCTTCCCCCATGATTAAGATGGGGTGATCTGAAATCGCAAAAGCCTTAATTTGCTCTTTGATTTTCAGAATCAGGGGGTTGGTACCGATTAGGCCTTCTAAAGGAGAATTGGCAAAAAAGCGTAGTTGAGTATTTTCTTCGCGGAGACGTTGGGCCGTTTCGACTAGCCGTTGTTCCTCGGCATTTTTCTCACGTTGAAGCTGAAGATGCTTGAGAGCTTCAGCTACGGTTTGAACCAAGACTTGCGACTCGGCAGGTTTTAACAAGTAGGCAAAGAGTAAGTTGGCATTCACAGATTCCATCAGGTATTCCGCGTCGGAATACGCTGAAAGCACCAGCGAAACAAAGTCCGTAGAGACCTTGCGCAACTCTTTAATAAGACCTAGCCCCGTCATACCGGGCATCCGCATATCTGTGATGACGAGATCAAAGGTGTTATCGGAACAAAACTTTAAGGCTTTTTTGGGATCCCGAAAAGGGAAAGTTTCATAGTCTTGCAAAACTTGTGTCAAAAAAGTCAAATTTACTTCGTCGTCATCGACTAAAACAATCTTCATTACGTTCGCCATAAGCATGATGTTAACACAGTCTAGCTAGCATGCCAAGGGCGAACGTCTACAAAGTGTTCAATTCGAAGAGAAATCCTCGTCTGTCCCGGAGGGGGCTTCATGCATGACCAAAACCTGTGGATGTCCTTGCTGATGCAAGGATAGCACCAAACTTTTCACCGCCTCGTCCGTGGATGCTTCGAGATAAATTCTGTGCATTCCGCCCTGTACACGCGCTTTGGGCGTAAATCCCTCTTGTGCTAACAGCCTATAAAACACTTTGGCATTGGCGGCAGATTGAAAGGCGCCTACCTGAATGAAGCGGGCTGGAGGTAGAGTGGAAACAGGAGCCGTAGAGGGCTCTGGAGTGGCCGTTGGGGAAACTGGAGTTGCCGGTACGCCTGAACTCGTCACGTCGGTGGAGCTGGTGGAATTAGCCGAGTCTGAAGCAGGTATAGCCTTTTTAGCCTCACGGGCATGCGCCGCTTGAATGATTTGAGCCAAGTCAGCTGGCGGTTCAGGTGTAACATCCAAGGGGATGGGCCAAATCCGAACACGAGCTGTCCCGGCGGCAATCATTCCTAACTTTTTGGCAGCGGCCTTCGAAAGATCGATGAGACGGCCTTTGACGTAAGGTCCCCGATCATTCACCGTCACCACGGTCCACTTCCCATTATCTAAGTTAACCACTTCTAGGCGTACCCCTAAACGCAGGGTCCGATGCGCTGCGGTGAACGCATTCGGGTCATAGGGCTGACCTGACGCCGTCAAATGCCCGTCAAATTGATCGCCGTAATAACTGGCAATACCTGTCTCACTGCTTTGTGCAAAAGCGGACATCGCCAACAGGAAAAGCGAAAAGGCCGCTAAAATCATTACCTTCATAGTTTGCCTATCGGATAAGCCGGGATAAATCCTAATGAAAACCTCGCCGGAGAATGCGCGACAAGACGGTTGTTTTCTCGCTGTTTTTTCGGCATAATGCCTGCTTAACGAAAGACCACAACCCCAAGGATGGACAGGGATGAAAAAGGCAGATGTGATCAAGATCCTGAAAACGGCAGAGCGCGAGTGGAAGTTTTACGACATCACCGAATTGGGTAAAGAAAAGGTCGCACGACTGCCCTTCTCTTTACGTGTTTTATTAGAAAATTTACTTCGTAAAGACAACCTAACCGGTGCAGAAGAGCTTTTAACCAATAAACCTCGTACTGACGCCGTCTATGAAATCCCTTTTTATCCCGCTCGGGTCCTGATGCAGGACTTTACCGGTGTTCCCGCTGTTGTCGACCTGGCGGCCATGCGCGATGCCGTGGTCAAGGTCGGGGGAGACCCGCAAAAAATCAATCCTTTGGTACCCGTCGACTTGGTCATCGACCATTCGGTTCAAATTGATTACTTTGGCCAACAGAACGCCCTCAGCAAAAACGTCGAAAAAGAGTATGAACGCAATCAAGAGCGCTACGAATTTCTCAAGTGGGCTCAAAAATCTTTTCGAAACTTTCGCGTCGTTCCCCCGAACAGTGGCATTTGTCATCAAGTCAACCTAGAATACCTGGCAAAAGTCGTCGTCGAAAGTTCTGAAACCGAAGGGCTTTTGCATCCTGATACTGTAGTAGGGACTGACAGCCATACCACTATGATTAATGGTTTGGGAGTGGTCGGCTGGGGCGTCGGGGGAATTGAAGCCGAAGCCGTAATGTTGGGGCAACCCTATTCGATGGGGATCCCTGAAGTCATCGGCATGAAGCTGACAGGGCGACTCAAGCCGGGCACCACCGCTACTGACCTCGTTCTGACCGTCACCGAACGCCTTCGCAAATTCGGTGTTGTTGAAAAGTTTGTGGAATTTTTTGGTCCCGGCCTCAAAACCCTGACGCTCCCCGATAGAGCTACCATCGCGAACATGAGCCCCGAGTACGGGGCTACCATGGGGTTCTTTCCTGTTGATGAAGTGACGATCGATTACTTACGCTTTACAGGCCGAGATAAAGAAGCCGATTTGGCAGAAGCGTATTGCCGAGCCAACGAACTGTTTTATACCGAAGAAGCCCACCCGGAATACCGCGCCGTGCTGGAGCTAGATCTCGCGGAAGTTATTCCCTCACTAGCCGGCCCCAACCGTCCGCAGGATCGACTAAAACTCGGTGACACGAAAGCCGCTCTAGCGAAAGTCCTCCCCAACGAAGCTGCGGGTAGAACGCCTGTTCAAGTGGAATTGGACGGAAAAACAGTCGAGATTACCGATGGGATGGTGGCGATCGCCTCTATCACCAGTTGTACGAATACCGCCAATCCGGCTCTCATGCTGGGGAGTGCCCTCTTGGCCAAAAAAGCTGTGGACGCCGGGCTCAAGGTTCCGGCTTGGGTCAAAACCTCCTTGGCTCCAGGCTCTAAGGCCGTCCAAGATTACTTAGAACAATCGGGTCTTATGACAAGTCTTGAAGCTTTAGGCTTTCATCTGGCGGCTTTTGGTTGCGTGACGTGCATTGGAAACTCCGGTCCCCTTCACCCGGCTATCGAGAAAGCCCAAGCTGAACACAATCTTTGCTTGGCAGCCGTTCTTTCAGGAAACCGAAACTTTGAGGGACGAATTCACCCCAATGTCAAAGCTTCGTTTTTAGCCTCGCCGCTCTTAGTCGTGGCCTTTGCCCTCGCCGGCCGAGTGGATCTAGATCTCACCACCGAACCCCTAGGGGTAGGAGCCAAGGGGCAACCCGTCTTCTTAAAAGATGTCTGGCCCAGCCCCGAAGAAGTTGCTGACTTAATTCGCCGCTACGTCACCAAGGAAGCCTATCAAAAACGCTATAAGACAATATTTGATGGGGACAGCTATTGGAAAAACCTTAGTGTTTCAAATGACCCCGTCTACCAGTGGAATAAGAACTCAACCTACTTGCAATGTCCTCCCTACTTTGACTCGTTTCAGCTCAAAACGGACCGCTTACGCGACATTGTGGCCGGACGCTGCCTCTTATCTTTAGGCGACAGCATCACGACCGACCATATTTCCCCCGCTGGAAACATCCGTGCCGCCTACCCCGCTGGCAAATACCTTGAAAGCCAAGGTGTTGTCCCAGCAGACTTTAATAGCTATGGAGCCCGTCGTGGCAACCACGAAGTCATGATGCGTGGGACGTTCGCCAACATCCGCATCAAGAATAAAATGGTCGAACCGAAAGAGGGTTCCTTCACTCTCAAATTTCCCGAAGGCACGGAAATGTTTGTGTATGATGCCGCTATGGCTTACAAGTCCGAAGGCAAAGATCTGGTTGTTCTTGGCGGCAAAGAATACGGTACAGGTTCCAGCCGGGATTGGGCTGCCAAGGGTACGATGCTCTTGGGAGTACGCGCCGTGATCGCCCAAAGTTTCGAACGTATCCATCGTTCTAACCTCGTGGGTATGGGGGTACTTCCCTTAGTCTTTTTAGAAGGACAAAGCCCGGCCTCGTTGGGGCTGACCGGCAAAGAACAATTTTATCTCCACGGCTTGGAGGCCCTCACCCCTGGGCAATTCGTGACTGTAGAGGCCAAGGATGAACGCGGCATGGTGAGAAGTTTTCAGGCTAAGTGCCGACTCGATACCGAGGTGGAAGTTCAGTATTACCGAAACCGGGGCATTTTGCCGTACGTTCTGCGCAAAATTCTCACTGCGTAAAGGTTAGTTCAGGGCGTTTAGCCCTGAGCCCCTGCAGAATGAATGACAAATCTTCCGGAGAATTACAAATCTTCTGGTGTAGCAAAAGGTATTGTCAAGATAAAGGTGCTGCCCTGTCCTACTTGGCTGGTAGCACTCAGATGACCGCCAAGTGTGCGGGCCATATCGGCACAAAACATGAGACCCAGGCCGTTACCCCGTTCCCCGGCGGTACCGGCACGGGTATTTTTTTTGCCGCCAGCGAACAGCTGTCTAAGCCGCTCGGGCTCAATGCCGACTCCTTCATCCTGGACTTCGAGACGCAAATCTTCTGTACCAGGGAGGGCACGCATCCTGACGAGGGCACCACGAGGAGAAAACTTTATCGCGTTGGACACGAGATTGCGCAGAATTGTTTCTAGTGAACGCTCATCCGAAAGCACCATAAGCTTCGCGTTAGCTTCCAGCTCTAAAGTAATGCCCTTAGCCCGGCAAGTTGCCTCTAGCCACGCGGCAACTCCCCGAAAAAGATTCAAAAGGTTGACCCAAACGGGCTCACGCTGAGTGTGGTCCAATTGGCCAGAAACCCAGCCCAAGACATTCTCTAGAAGGTCATAGGTCTGAGTGGCCGCTTTGTGAGACTCTGAGACGACTTCAAGCATCGTTTCGAAGTCAGCTTTCGTTTCCAAGGCTAAACCCAATAAGTGAGCCAAAGTCCCCACAGGCCCCCGCAAGTCGTGAGCTAAAATGGTAAAAAGTCGATTTCTGACGTCGTTGGCCTCTTGGAGCTGATTCCTTTGAGCTTGTAACTCACGTTGAAGCAAGCGCAATTCCGTAATGTCGTGCGACACCCCAACCAAGCCAACAATTTGATCCTCCTCATCGCGGAGAGGGCCTTTACGGGCTTTGTAGACTTTAGTTAGGCCGTGATTTTCTAGGGTCTGTTCATACTCCATGATTTTGCCTTGGGTCATGACCCATTCGTCGGCTAAGTGCATTTGACGAAAATTGACGTCATTGAGCAGTTCATCCGGGGTATGACCCACGACCTCATCACCCCGTTCTAAGCCTAAATCTCGGGCCCCTGCATCGTTGCACAAAAGGTAGCGACCCTCGCGGTCTTTCGCATAGATGGCAGATTCTGAGTTCTGAAAAATATAATCTAACAGCGTCAGACGACGGTGAGTGTCGGCACTGTGCCGTAAGCAAAGGGCTAAGTCTGTAAAAACGGCGAGGTAAGCTGATTCTTGAAGTGGAACAGGAGAAAAAGCCCCTAAAAACCAATGAGTTTGCAGGTTTGAGCTCAAGCGTAGTTCGAGATTCTCCCAACGTTCTTGGTGAATGTTTTCTTCGAGCTGTGCCAGGTCTTCGGCTTTTAACACCCCAAGTTCAGCCCAAGTTTGCCCGACAGGATTTCGGCCACAAAAATTCAGGAAACTCTGATTAACAGCAAGTAGGATTCCCTTCTGCCCCACCACAACCGCTAAACCGGGAAGGTTTTGAAAGATCAGTCTTAACTCGTCCTCACACAACGCCATGTGCTTATGGTAAACTGTCTTATTCACTTGGCCAAGTATTTTCCACCGTGAGGTTTTATGATTCGACGAGTTTCTCTTGCAGACGCCCAAGCCCTTTGCGAGATTTATAACCCCTACATTTTAGAAAGCATCGTAACCTTCGAAGAAGTGCCGGTAACCGAAGCCCAAATGCAAACCAGAATTCAAGATGCCCCTGTCCATCTTCCTTGGTTCGTCTACGAAGAAAAAGAAAAAGTCCTGGCCTACGCGTATGCAGGGGTTTGGAAAGAACGAAGTGCTTACCGGTTTACGGTGGAAACGACCGTTTATGTTCATCCCGAAGCTCGGGGAAAGGGTTTGGGCTCCTTGCTTTACCACCAACTTTTGCAAGAATTGAAAGCAAAAGGCTTTCATATTGCGGTGGCCTGCCTGGCCCTACCCAACCCAGAAAGTCAAAAACTTCATGAGAAATTCGGTTTTAAACCTGTGGCTGTTTTTTCACAAGTCGGATTCAAGTTTGAAAGCTGGTTAGATGTTGGTTATTGGGAGCTCAAACTGGAGGATTTTCCCTCCTTTTATCTTGAAAGCTTTCGTGGAGAAGCCTAAGCTTTTTTTAAAGAGGCCTAAACTTTTAGTATACCAGGGCATTTCGTCGCTGAAAGGATGACAAAATGAAAGCAATTTTGGTTCGCAACTGGGGCGGTCCCGAGGTTCTCCAATACGAAGAGGTTCCTAAACCTGAGGTATCCTCGCCAGGTTCAGTTCCCCGAGTTCTTGTCCGGGTGTCGGCCATAGGCGTCAACCCCTTTGACACCTATATGCGATCAGGAAATTACAGTGTACAGCCCCCTTTACCGTATATTCCTGGGGCTGATGCGGCTGGTATCATCGAAAGTGTCGGTCCCGGCTCA
>JAJXWL010000249.1 GCA_021781625.1 bacterium | reverse complement strand
CAAGCCAAACGAAACTTCGCCGATAGGACAAGAATCCGGCAGATGTGCTCCAGGTACTCCCGTTCGCTCAGGGCTTGCAGGGAAACCTGCTTAACTTGCGAGAGGGCCTCATAAAGCCGTGTGATTCGTTCTAGTGCGGCTTCATGAAGTTTTTGTTGGGTAATATCTTGAATCGCCCCAATTAAGACCTGGCCTAAGGACTGACCTTCTTCCGTGAAAACTTCTTGGAGACGTCCTTTACCATGCACCCAACGCTGGTCGTGAGAATCTTCCCTGACAATTTGATATTCGAAGTCAAAGTCCCATAAGCCTTTTAAGACACCTTCCACGTGAAGACGCAAAGGGTCACGAAAGCTTTCTTCCACTAAATTGAGCCAACCGAGCAGAGTTCGCGAATAGGCTGGGCCGATCCCGAACAACCGATCTAACTCTGGACTAGACTGCCACCTGTCCTGTTCAAGAAACCAACAATAGGTACCCACACCGGCGGCTTCCTCGGCTTCTCTGAGAAACTGATAGCTTGAACTCGAAAAAAACCGGCGCTCGGCCGCCTCTCGGCTTTTGGCAAAGTACAAGGTAGCCCAGACTCGGTCGCGGCCGGTATAGAGTTTCCGCGAACGTTTCATAGCTTAAGATTAAGTGATCACTCCTGGGCTTTCCAGAGGTTTTTTTTGATTGCCACGCCAAAGGATTCCCTTCATAATAGCAACATGCAAGTGGCTCCCCTCCCCGCGAATGAAGAGGAACGGCTTCAAGCGCTTAAAGCGTATGAAATACTCGATACGGAATTTGAAAAAGATTATGACGAACTTTGCCGTCTAGCGGCCCTGATTTGCGGCTGTCCGATCACCCTGATTTCTCTGATTGATCAGAAACGTCAATGGTTCAAGGCGGAAGTTGGGCTGGAGGTTCGAGAAACCCCGCGCGATATCGCCTTCTGCGCACACGCCATCCTGGAGGATACCCTTTTTGTCGTTCCCGATGCGCTGAAGGACCCTAGGTTTGCCGACAATCCCTTGGTCACCCAAGACCCCCAAATTCGCTTTTATGCTGGACAACCCTTAATCACATCGGACGGTTTTGCCTTGGGGACTTTGTGTGCCATTGACCGTGTCCCCCGCCAATTAACCGAGGAACAAAAAGAAGCTTTGCGAATTCTTGCCAAGCAAGTAACCACGAACTTGGAACTTCGTTTAGCCAATCAACGCTGGCGCAATCTCAATGAAGAAAAAGACCATTTATTGACCGTCGTTGCCCATGACTTACGATCTCCTTTTTCGGGTATTCTCGGCCTTTTAAGTCTCCTCTCCTCTGATATTTCTCAATTTAGTCGTAGTGAATTGCAAGGTACCATCAGTGCCGTTTCTCGTTCAGCTCGCCAAGTGTATCATTTGGTTGAAAGCCTCTTGGAGTGGGCCTTAGTGAAAGGGGGGTCGATTGCGTTTACTCCAGAACCGCTTAACCTCGAGACATTAGCCCGTGAAGCCGCAGCTCCCCTCGAAGCTGCCATTCAAGCCAAAGGACAAAACTTATCCTTTGCGATTATGCCCTTCGTGCTGGTGGGAGACCGTCGGATGCTGTTGGCGGCTATCCGCAACCTGGTTTCGAACGCTGCAAAGTTTACGCCTTCGGGCGGCAAAATCGTGGTCGGGGGTGGCCCCCACGAAGTAGGGGCTTGTGTTTATGTTGAGAATGAAGGAAATGGTTTTCCCACCTCCGTCTTAGAAGAACTCCGGCTGTCCGGTCAGGGAAAATTGGTTTCGAGCCATCATGGGACGAATGGGGAAAGCGGTTCGGGCTTAGGGTTATCCCTGGTCAGGGAATATGCTGTCCGCCACGGTGGTCGGCTTGAGGTCGCTAACACACCCGGCGGCAGCCTTGTCACGTTAATCCTCTCGGATGGTTTAACCAATAAACGCTAAATGTGAATCGCCCAGCCTTCCACGCCACGAGCGGCTTCCATAACGCTTTCGGAAATCGTGGGGTGAGCGTGCACCATCGTGGCGATATCTTCGGGGAGAAGTTCTGCCTTTTTCGCCAAGAGAATTTCATGCAAAATCTCGGTCGCATTGTAGCCGGCGACATGAGCCCCCAAAATCTCGTGAGTTTTAGGGTCAAACAGAAGCTTAACTAAACCTTCTGGACGTTCAATGGCACTGGCTTTACCGTTCCCTGTGTAAGGAAAACTATACGCTTGGTACGCCAGACCTTTCTCTTTGGCTTTGTCTTCAGCCCAGCCAAAACTCGCAATTTGTGGTTCGCAATAGGTGGCTCCGGGAATCAAGTTGGGGTCGAGTTTCTTTTCGTGAGGTGCTTTACCTTTCCCCAAGAGGCTCGCGATATATTCCACAGCAATTTCGCCTTCCTTACTGGCGACATGCGCCAACAAGGGGCTCGGAACAATATCCCCAATCGCAAAAACCGAAGGCACCGAGGTCTGATAAAAGTCTTTGACCGTGACAAAGCCACGATCTAGGGCCACCCCCAGCTTATCTAAGCCCAAGTTATCGGTATTGGGAACGCGACCGACCGCCACCAAAAGTTTTTCTGCTTTCAGGCTTTCTTTCTTTCCGGCACGTTCGACTTCGACTTCGACACCCTGGGCTGAGGTTTTCAGACTTAACGCTTTGGTGGCCGTCAAAAACTTAACACCTCGTTTCACAAAGGCTTTTTCAACAACCGCTGCCGTATCGGGATCTTCGACAGGCAG
>JAJXWL010000248.1 GCA_021781625.1 bacterium | reverse complement strand
GGTGAAATACGTTTTGATGTTGCCAGGGTATGCCCGTTTCGAATTGGCGGACTTAAAGAATGGCGACACAGTTACTTTTGAGGGCATCGCGATGATCATTAAATCGGCAAACGAGCCAACCCGCTATATATTCCATCCCTTTCAAGCGGTGGTGAATGGTAAGACAATTCCATTGGGCGGGCAGTACGGCTTTGGGCCCCGAAACCATCGGGGGTTTGGTCCCGGTGAAGGCCGAGGACCTGGAATGATGGGTGGTTACGGTTGGGGTGGTTACGGTTGGGGCGGCAATGGTCCCGGTCCACAAGAACGATAAGCTTTCGGACTTGTGCACCTAGTTCATCATGCGTACAACAGCGGCTTTTCTCAAAGCCGCTGTTTTTTCTACAAGGGAGAGTTTAAAATGCCAGCCGTGTCGCCGCAAAAAAAACTTCTTACAACAGACTTTCTCCCTTTTGTCATTTTACTGGCCGTCTTCCTAGCTGGGGGAAGTTTTTGGGTGCTTTTTGCTTTGGGTGAAAAAGAACGTCTTCAAGATTATTTCCATTTTTCCACGGAACGAACAGCAGATCAGCTTGTCCGGGCACAAATGATGTCTCGGTTTGAGCCGGCATACCTGCCCAAAACTATTCTGGGCTTTGGCATTTACGATGAGGACGGCTTGGCCCTGCAAACTTGGGGAGAAGTGCCCCACCAATTGACGCAGTTTCCTCCTCTATTCCGGGGTGAACCGACACAACCGCCCTTCAACCGCCCCCACCCAGAACACTCTCTGATTTTAGAACAACCGCAAAACGTCTATGACTTCATAAAATCTTTAACACCACCATGGTTGCCCCATCCGCGTGGTTTGGGAATGCGCATGGAGCCAGGTCCGATGCGTCCACCACGGGGTTTTTTCAACGATTCCCATTTCAACCGCGAACATTACGTTTTTATCCGTTTATTCAACCCCCATTACCGGACGGCGCAAGATAGCTGGACGGCGGCGATGTTTCTTGTTCCCTTGCTTTGGGCAGCCTTGTTGACTTGGATCGGTTGGTTGTGGTTGCGAACACGTCAATATGAAAGAGATATCGTCAAAACACGCGAGGTCCTGTCTTTCGCCGAGGCGGCCAGAACCCTTTCGCATGAAATTCGCAACCCTCTGTCAGCTATCCTCTTGCAGACAGCACTTTTAGACCGCAATCAAGAAGAAGTCCGGATTATCGAAGAAGAAACTCGGCGCATCAGTCGGTTAGTCGAGCGAGTGCGGGATTTTCTCGGAGATCCCCAAGGAAAACCTGAACCACTCAACGTTTGGTCGACCTTAGCCCGACTTCGGGAACGATTTGCCCAACCTTTTTCCTTAGAACCAGACCACGATCCTGGTTGGTTCGTCAGTTTTGATGAAGTTCGCTTTCGCTCTGTACTCGAGAACTTGCTCAAAAATGCCTATGAAAGCGGTCCCGAACCAAACGTCACCACCCGGCTCTCCCTGTCCCGCCCAGGTCTTGTCCGTGTCGAAATTCTAGATCAAGGACAAGGACTTAGTCCCGAGGCTTCTCGTCGAATTTTTACACCCTTTTATACCACGAAGATTCAAGGCTCCGGCATAGGGTTGGCTGTTTCACGACGGTTTGTGGAAGCGGCAGGGGGTCGTCTCAAGCTCTACAATCGTCATAATTCTCCTGGGGCTGTGGCAGAAGTCGAGTTACCCCTAGTCCAAGACAGTTTCTAAAGGAGGCTGAACCCTATGAACGATTCCCGCATTTTGGTCGCTGACGATGAGAAAAACATCCGTGAAGCTTTGGTAAAAATCCTTGTTGCCGAGGGATTTTACGCCGAAGCCGTGGAAAATGGCTTATCGGCACAACGTCGTCTGCAAGAAGAAGCCTTCTCGGCAGTCATCGCCGACCTTAAAATGCCGGGTATGGATGGCCTTGAGCTTCTCAACTGGTGTCGCTCCCAAGGCCCAGATATTCCTTTTCTTATGATTTCAGCCCATGGCGACATCCCTGATGCCGTTGAAAGCATGAAACGTGGTGCTAATGACTATCTGACCAAACCCTTCGATCCCGCCGAGCTTTTACTTCGGTTGCGTCGCTCGCTGGAAGCCGGTAGAGATCGAAGGCTAGCGGCTTCAGTCCGGGAATCCCCGTTTCAGGAGGACTCTCCCCCTTCACCAATTTGGTCAAAAATCGAATCTTTATTGTCCAAAGCCGCCGTGACTCCCTCTTTAATCCTGATCACAGGCGAAAGTGGCACCGGCAAAGAGGTGCTGGCCCGCCGTATTCATGCTCTGAGCCCTTGGGCGGAAGGTCCCTTTGTCGCCGTCAATGTTGGAGGACTCCCCGAGACGCTGCTGGAAAGCGAATTATTCGGCTATGAGAAAGGGGCTTTTACCGGTGCTGACCGACGAAAAGCAGGTCTCTTTGAACTAGCCGCTGGGGGCACCTTATTCTTAGATGAAATTGGAGAAACCCCACTTCCACTTCAAGTAAAACTCTTACGCGTCATTCAGGAACGCAAAATCCAACGATTAGGCGGCATCGTTCCCATTCCCGTCGAAGCTAGGATATTGGCGGCGACCAACCGGGATCTTCTCACTGAAGTTCAAGCGGGGCGTTTTCGCGAAGACCTCTATTACCGCCTTAATGTCGTCCCCATTACTTTACCTCCGCTTCGGGAACGACGTGAAGACATTCCTTGGCTTTGCACACGTCTCTTGAGCA
>JAJXWL010000031.1 GCA_021781625.1 bacterium | reverse complement strand
ATTCCCCCTACCCCGGCAACACGCTTAATAATCATCTGGCCATCAGAAGGGTTTCTTAAAATAACTGTATCTCCTACCTTTGGGGCTTTCCAGAACCAGGTATATCCCCCTATAATAGGGATCTGTAACCCATAAGCCCAACGGTTAATCAAAATGATTTGACCGTTATGGTAGTCGGGTTGCATCGAGGGCCCCCGCACTTGGGACACGCCCACGACCGTCCCGGAGATGAAAACGAGCAAGACGGCGCCGACCAAAAAGGCCGGCCATAGTCGGGTTCCCAAAATCTTCATGGCGGAACTCTATCTTAATGATCCCTCCGTCTATTGTCGATACATGAGGGGGGAGCATAACCGTGAAGGATGACATGCGGGGACAAGACTATCTCAAAAATCATTCCAGTTCGAACGAGACTGAAGAAATCTTAGAAAACACAGGCACCAGCTTTGAGGCTCGCGCCGACGTTGGGGTTCTCACACCTACGGCTCCGCGTCGCCGATTGGGAAAGACTCTCAGACTTTGGGAAGGAACTTTACAGAACAGCATCTCGCGCTCTCCACTGTTAGTTCTCCCCTACCTCCTGGCCCTCCCCCTTTTTCTGCTACTCCTTGGGGCACTTTCGCCGGTTGTAACACCGGGATTAAACTTTTCTTTTCATGCGGCCGGGATTCCGCTCCCCCAAGATGGCAAAATAACTCACTACTTGTTTGCGGCTGGGCAAACTCCCAAAACCGATGAAGAAACTGCCGATGCAGCCCCTCGTATCCTCCCTGTAAAAACCCAGACCTATACGGTGCAGGCTGGCGATATGCTGTCTGTTCTTGCCAATAGGTTCAATATTGATGTCAGCACCCTGATTAGTTTCAACGATATCGCCGATGTTCGTCATATTGCGGCAGGGGACAAGTTGCTCATTCCTAATGAGGACGGTCTGTTGTATACCGTTCATAAAGGCGACAGTCTTACCTCCATTGCTCGGGCAAATAATCTTTCCTACGATGATATTCTTTTGGCCAACGGCCTCAAGTCTCCTGTTGTCACTCCCGGCCAAAAAGTATTTCTGCCCGGAGTCACACTTTCTGCATGGGATTACAAACAAGCGCTTGGGGAATTGTTCATCTACCCTGCTAGAGGCGTGATCACTAGCCGCTTTGGTTGGCGCCACGACCCCTTTAATGGCAATCGAACATTTCACAACGGCGTTGATATAGCCAACTATGCAGGGACTCCCGTGCACGCCTCAATGGCAGGCCGTGTTGCCGACATGGGCTTTAACTCCGCTTATGGCAACTATATTCTTTTGAGTCACGAGGGCGGGTATCAAACTCTATATGGTCACTTGAGAGCTTTTGAAGTTTCTCAGGGCGAATGGGTAAGGCAAGGCCAAGTGATTGGCTTGATGGGAAGTACCGGTTACAGTACGGGGCCCCACGTCCACTTCTCAATTTTCAAGTGGAATCACGCCGTCAATCCTCTAAATTACTTGTTCTAACGGTAGGGCTTGTAAAAATAACCGCGCGTGGTGAAAAAAATCTGCGCGTGCTGAAAATGTGCCGATAAAATGTTAAAGGAAAAGCCAATGCGAAAGTTCGTCGTGGGTTTAGCGTTGATGTTAGCCGTCTTTACTTTTCTGGGAGCTCTTAGCTACTCAGACAAACCAGATGCTAGCCCTAATACCAAGACGGTTTCAGTGCTAATGCCCCAAGGATAACTCGTAGGTCTGCGAACCCTCGAACCTCCGCTCGCGCCGTAGCGAGTCAGCTTCGGAGCAAAAACGGAATTGTACTTGCTAACTCGAGGAATTGCGCCATTAAGGGGCGGCTTTCAGGCCATAAGCTTTCAGGGACATCCTGCAAGGTATGCATGGTTTGCCAGGCAGCAGGCAGGGGCAACCGTGAGGCCAGGTCCTGAGAACCACACTTCATGTACTGTTTTCGGTACGCCATAGCCTGCTTTTTCGGTAACAAGCTGACTTGTACGGCCGGTATTCCTGACCACAAAAACCCCAAATCATCAGAAAAAGGAGTATCGATTTCTACAAAGTCGCCAGCTCCTGTGGCGGATAACAGGCGCCTTACCCACAACCTCAGGGCTTTGGTGTTTTCATCGATAGCCCCTGCTTTTTGTCTCACACTTTCACTAAGATGCCCTAAAACAAAAGTATCCCCAACCCCAGTCATATCTAAAACGATCACAAATGGCTGCCGACCAGCTGACTTCCAAAGTTGACCTAAAAGACGAGCCCCCTGTTGTTGAAGTAAACGTTCGCCAAAGATTTCTTCGCCGTCAGTAAACACCACCCTTCGGGGGTTTCGACCTTGCCGCAAAAGCATCGACTGCCGAGCCAGGTAGTCTAACAAATGGCGAACACTAGCGCTGTTATCATTGGCACCGGGAGTTCCCGGTTGACGATCATAATGGGCTACCAGAAGCAGTTCTCCGTTTTCAGGAAGGCCCGGTTGGGTTTGCCAATGCGTCCAGGGAGGAGTCGATATCTCGTAAATTCCGCCCCAAAAGCCCAAAGCATCACCGAGGATCTGTTTACGATTCGCAGACAAGGAGCAAAACTTTTGGAACCAAAGGTCATCAACCAACATAGAAAATCTTTCTAACACAGGGAAGCCGGCTCTGTCTTGACCGTCGTCGGCACTCAGGGATAATGTAACATTCACATGCGTTCGTTCATAATTACCGCCCTTCTGGGCCTCACCGTTTCTTTAACTGCCCAAGCGTTGGATTCCCGCTTATCAGACCTTGTTCCCATGGCGTCACGAGCCGTTTTGATGGACGTCACCTCAGGTCGGATCCTGTACCAAAAAAATGCCGAAGAGCCGTTGCCCCCTGCCTCATTGACTAAACTCATGACCATGCATTTGATCTTTGAGGATATTGCCAGTGGAAAGCTCAGCATGAACGAAGTTGTTCATGTGACTTCGGCAACTGATGCACGGGCCATGCCCCCTGGTTCTTCGTTGATGTTTCTCCAAGCCGGTCAACTGGTCACTATCCGAGAGTTGTTAATCGGCCTTGATGTCGACTCAGGCAACGATGCTGGTCTAACACTCGCCGTATTTGACGCTGGTAGCCAAAAAGCGTTTGTCAAAAGGATGAACGCCGAAGCCGCCAGGCTTGGTCTTACCCACACGGTGTACTATGACTCGTATGGTTACGACTCACGCAACCGGACAACCGCCGGTGACCTTGCTAAATTTTGTCGGTACTTCTTGAAAGTTCACCCCAATGTTTTGGCCATCACTTCGCAAAAAGAATTGGCCTACCCCATGGCGGACAACTATCCTGCCGGCTACCGAGGAATCATCCCCACCATCTGGCAAAAAAATCGCAACGAACTGTTGTGGACCTATCCTGGAGCCGACGGCTTAAAAACTGGTTATATCGATGAGTCTGGCTACAACTTGGTTGGGACGGCCGAACGCAACGGTCAGCGCTTACTGGCAATCGTCTTGGGAGTCCAGGCCCGAACTACGGCAGAAGGAAGCCGTTTGCGCACAAAGGCCGGCGAGATCTTGTTGAACTATGGCTTTCAAAGGTACCCCTTAGTTCAACTGCCCGTTCCCCTCCTCCCGTCTGTCAAAGCCTGGTATGTTCAAGGACACAAAGTCCTTGTTCAACCTCAAAAGATCAAACTGTATCCCCTCTCTGCCCAAGAGCGAGCTGAAATTACGGTTCAGCCAGAATTACCGAGTTCAGTGATTGGTCCCTTTCCCGCGCACACCAAAGTGGGCACGCTGGTGTGGAGCCTGCAAGGCAAAGTGGTAACATCAGTGAACTTAGTCTCGGTGTCTTCAGGACAGCCTGGGTCGTGGTGGCAAGATTTTTGGGACGCCATTCAGCTGTTCTTTCGTGGACTTTTTGGCCACCAGCCACCGCTAAATCTTACTTCTGCCAATACGTAATATCGAAGGGACCTTCGACATTAAAGCCCAAAGACTGATAGAGCCTTTGGGCTCGATGGTTGTTTACTTTGACAAAAAGGCACGCTCCCCGACCGGTGCGGGCCAATTCCGCCAATAAAAACTGTAACACTCGCCGTTGAAGGCCCTCGCCTCGTCGGTCTGGGCGTGTAAAGACTCCTCCCACTTGCCCCCATTCAGGTATTAAAGCATTGGTTCCCGCTTTGGCCAAGGGAATCCCGTCTTCTTCTAGAACCACGTTCCACTGGGTCTGCAACTGTTTTTGAAAGAGCCAATAGCTTGAATTGGCGCGAAAGTCTGCTGGATCAAACAAAACTTCTTCTTTTTCGTATGCTTCTTGCAACGGAAAAATCTCGTTGGAGTCCTGAGGAAAAGCCCACCTCACGCTTTGCCCGTCACGGAGAGGGTCTAGTTCGACCGGCTGACACCCACGAGTCATCCATAAGTATTCTACTCTTCTGGTTAAAAGGGCTGGCCACCACCGTTCCCAATGGCGAGTCCAGGCCGTTAAACCCATAACTGTAAAATTACCCCAAGCCTTTGCCGCCAAGGCCTCAACCTCGCTGCCTTCTTCAGGGGTGAGACTCCGGGATGCCCAGGGCAACCATACGGATTGCTGACGCAAGGCCAGGACAGCGCCTTTACTCGTCGTTCTCCACAACTTGGCCGACGCCGTTAGCGCAGCCCGCAGTGCGGTAACAGACGCACCTGAAGTTGCTAAGTGATGATCCCACTGAGGAAAGCCTGAGCGAGGAACTTGTTTCCAGGTTCTCATCAAGGGCCTCCATCAGGCAAACCCGCAAAATGTAAAGGCAATTTTGCCGTAGGATGCAACTGGCCATCCAAAACCGCAACGGCGGCATCAAAGGCATCCATGTCTGTCCCAAAAGCGGCGATTGCAGTTTTAACCCAAGGATATTTTCGCAAAGGAGCGGGTGAAAGCACACTCACAACCGTCACTTTATCTTTCCACGGTTCAAGAACTTTCAAATATTCGTAAGCACCAGGTGTTGCCAGCAAAAGCAGAATTCGTGAAGCCATAGGCGCTTTCTGAACGACTTCTTCACGGAAAGCATCATTATAGCCAAAGAAATGGTAGTTATACTCAAGTTTAACGGCATCAGGAAAATGCTGTTTGACCGCGTCATAAAACTCGCCATAGGGTGTGATGACTAAAAGGCCTTTTCCCGCTTCACGGGACCAAGGAAGGCCCTCCTTTTTCAAAAGGACAACACTTCGAACCGCCTGACTAAAAAAGAATTGGTTGGCGGCTGTGTCTGGCAAGGCCAGGTGCGTTGGGTTGGGATATAAAGGTGGTGCTAAGGGGCTTTTTAAAAACTTTATCTTTAACAACAAATCGCGGGAAACAGCTTGTTGAACGATTTCTTTAAACGACGGTTCGGCGCGCATTTTGGCAACAACCGCCCAAAAGTCTGCGACTTCTATCTTGTCGGGCTGAGACAGCAACAGAAGGTCATTTCCCGCTGTTAAGGCTCGGATCGCCGGTTCTGTTTCACTCCAGTCGGCGGGTTTTGCACCCACCATAAACAAATCATCAGTAATCACCACCCCTTGAAAGTCTAACTTCTTTCGTAAAAGATCTCGATTCAACCTAGGGTTCAGCGACGCAGGTAACAGGTTTCCCGAAATTTGAGGAAAAGCCAAATGACCAGTCATAATAGCCGGTAACCCTTCCCGAATGAGCATCTTATACGGAATCATCTCGCGGTTCTTTAGGGTCTGCCAGGTATCCTGGATTATAGGTAGCCCTCCATGACTATCTTGAGAGGTATTACCGTGCCCAGGAAAATGCTTGGCCGTGGGGATAACTCCCGCGTCCATTTCGCCTCGGACAAACGCCGTAGCCAACCAGCCTGCTTCGTAGGGGTCAGCAGAAAAGGACCTTGGACCAATCACATGGGCATCAGGGTTAATATACAGGTCAACGCTGGGTGCAAAATTCATATTGACACCCATCACAGCCAATTCATGAGCTATGTACTTTCCAGAGTGGTAGGCGTCATACGCCAACCCTTCAGCCCCCAGCGAAAGACTCCCAGACGTCACGCTGGTATTGCCTTTAATATGTCGTACCCACCCCCCTTCTTCGTCGGTGGCAACAAAAAGGGGAATATGAAACGGCGAAACGGAAGCCGCCTTCTGGACCAGATCAACCGCTTGCGCCACCACCTGAGTATTGGGAGCATTCCAGCCAAAAATTTTAACCCCACCGAGCCCATAGGTTTCAATGCGGGAGAGGTATTCCTGAGATGGGGTAACTCCAGGGTAGCCAAAAAGAAAAACTTGGGCCGCCAGTTGTTCATCGGTCATTGCGCGAACTAATTGTTGTGCTAGAACCTTAGGAGGCGTTTTATCCCAAAAGCTAAGCGCCGATAGCGCTTGGCCCCCCAGAAATATCTGCAGAAAAGCGCACACAACCGGGGCGCTTAAAGATCGGCTTATCCGTTTCATCTTACTCTGTATTATCAGAAGACAGGTGAATTTTCCAAGCTCTTCTTGTATTTTTAATCCATGAATCGTTTTCTTTGGTCGCTTTTGTTGGTCTTTCTCACCCTCACCTCGGTGGCATGGTCACAGCCTAGGGCCCAGCTACCGCAGGGTCCGCTTAGCCCCCAGCAAATTTCCACCTGGGGACTCACCGTTTCGGGTGAAAACCCGCAGGAGCTTCCCCAAAGCGAAGCTATCTTGAACAAGTGGTACCACACTCTGGAGGCAAAGCTTTCTGGTTTATCAGGAGCCGCTTTAGGAGATGCTCTTTTGAAACTTCTGCATCAAGAGTTTCTTCACCAGTATAGCGCAGAACAAACTCGACTTGATGTTCTGTTAAAAACAGGCGACTACAACTGTGTTTCATCCGCCTTGGTATACTTGATTTTAGGCCGTCGGCTGGGCCTGACCGTCGAAGCGGTCGAGGTACCTTCGCACGCCTTTTGTCGGGTTCAGGTAGGAACCTGGGTCGATGTCGAAACAACGACTGCTCAAGGGTGGGATCCGGGTACCAAAAAAGCCTTCCATGATGAGTTTGGCCATGTGACCGGCTATTCTTATGTTCCTCCGGGCGACTATACTCAAAGGCGCAATTTGGATGCTCGAGGTTTACTGGGTTTAGTTCTGCAAAACCGCTGTTCTCTGTTGCAAAAGCAAGGACAATTTCAACAGGCCATCCCTTTAGCCCTTGATCGTTGGGAATTTGACCGTTCCGAGGCTTCTCGGACCATGCTCGAAACCGTTTACAAGGACGCCGTCGCCGTCTTGAATAACCAGAAAAACTTTCAACAGGGCTTAGAACAGGTCAACAATTTATTTTCGGTGACGGGCCTCACCCCCACGGTTCAAAACTTAGCGTATGCCTTGGTAGCTAACCAAGTTCAACTTTGGTCCGAACAGCAAGAATACCAAAAAGCCCAACAACTCATCCGGGCCTGGGAGCAAAAGAAGCTTCTTCGTCAGACTGAAGCGTTAAGCCTGTTGAAAACTCTGACAGAAAAGGAACTTGTGAAGGTGTTGCCACAACTCTCTCCCGAACAAGCTCAGGCCAAACTCGACCAAGCTGCACTTCAGGGCTATGTGACCATCGATCAAAAAAACCAATTTCTCGCCTGGGTTTACAGCTCGGCAACCGACAAGGTCGTCAAGAGCCAAGGCTATTCTGCCGGAGTAGCTTACTTAAAACAATTACCAACAGAAGTACAACAGCTACCGGGCTTACAAGAGCTTTTCCAACAATTGACACAAGCCTGGGCGGCAACAATTCATAATCAGTTTGCGCACTTGTGGAACGCTGGCCAGCACGAACAAGCACGAAAAGTTTTACAAGAGGGCCTGACGGCCTTGCCCACCAGTCGACTGCTGAAGCAAGATCAAAGCCAATTGCCACAGGAATAGCGCCCTGGCTATCTTTGTCCAGTTGGCTATCTTTGTCCAGTTGGCCGCCCTTGTAAATTTGTTACCGGTTTCTTTTTAGGATTCCTTGTAAGCAACTCCCGAAATAACACGCCGTCCATGCTCATACGCCAGTTCAGAAAGCCTTGCGACTCGGTACCCTGAAACCTCAAAATCACTTCCCGTACGAATTTGTTCTCGAAAACCATCGTCGTGTTCGAGAGTCTCAATCAGGTCAGCATTTTGGCACAAGACCAGCACGTGATCGCCATAGCAAACACAATCAAACGGTGTGAACTTCGCTAGTATGGCAGGAGCTCCCGCTGTGGCAGCTCGGACAGCAGCAGTCTCAATCGAGGCTTGCTTGGCTTCGAGCTTGATCATGCGGGCTTTCGCATCGGGTACCGCTTCGCCTATGGCCTGACTCACCCAGTCGAGGAGATGCTCTCGAAGCTCTGTAAGGCTCTCTAGTTGTTGAAAATTCTCAAGGACATCAGAACCCGAAAGTACCTTAGCAAGGCCAGAAATTTCTTTTAAGTACAAGTTTCGTTGGGCATCAGGTACATAATACATCACCAAGAGGTGCACAGGTTTGCCATCAATCGCGTTGTAATCAATACCCTTAGGCGACCAGCCTACAGCACAAAGAAGTTCTCCATCCGCGGTGGTGCGACAATGGGGAACGGCCACCCCCTTGCCGATTCCGGTGTTAAACGTCGCCTCTCGATCCATGACGGCTTTTACAAGATCTGTTCCCGAACCTATATCAGGAATAGCCTCGATAAGGAGGGCCAGGTATTCCAAAGCTTTTTCTTTGCTTACCTCGGGCAACTCTACCAAACGACCTTCTTGCAGTGCATCTAGCAAACTTCTCATGCGCCGATCCCTCCATAGCGTTTATGAAACCACGTTTTGACATTGTGCGTCAGAACACCGTACAGAACCAAGAAGGCGGCGATATACGCCCAAAAAATCGGAGGCAAGGGCACCAACCCAAAGTCCAGCGCAATGGGGGTATAGGGAAGAATACCTCCTACGGCCATCACTAAAACAGTAGTCATTGTCATTGAAAAGCTCGCTCTACTTTGAAGGAAAGGAATCTTGTTGGTGCGGATGATGTGCACAATCAACGTCTGAGTTAGTAACGACTCGACAAACCAGCCCGTATTAAAAAGGTGAGCCGCATACGTTGTATTCGGGTCATCAGCCTTTGTGATATGCTGAAAGTAAGGAATCAAGTCTGTCGGTACAGCTAGGTTAAAGAGCGATGAGGTTTTAAAAAAGAGCCACATCAGAGCGAAGGTGGCGTAGTCAAAGATGGAACTAATCGGTCCAATGAACATCATAAAGCGACGAATAAACCGAATATCCCACGATTGAGGTTTATTGGCAAACTCAGGGTCGACATTGTCAAGAGGTATGGCTGTTTGACTAAGGTCGTAAAGTAAGTTATTGAGCAGGATCTGAACGGGTTGCATCGGCAAAAACGGAAACAGATAGCTGGCTCCTACTACCGAGAACATATTCCCGAAGTTAGAGCTGGCCCCCATTTTGATGTATTTGATAATATTGTTGAACGTCTTTCGGCCTTCGATAATGCCATCTTCTAAAACCAACAGGTTTTTTTCCAAAAGAATAATATCGGCGGATTCTTTGGCAACATCGACGGCAGTATCTACGGATATGCCAACATCGGCAGCCTTCATCGCCGCCGCATCATTGATTCCATCACCCATAAAGCCGACAACGTGTCCTGCCGAACGTAACGTTTTGATGATGTCTTCTTTCTGATCTGGCGTAAGGTGAGCAAAGACGTCATATTCTAACACCGTCTTGGCAAAGGCTTCGGGCTTCATTTGGGACAGCTCTTTACCGGTAATTACCCTTTGAACATCAAAGCCAACGTCGCGACAGACTTTAGCCGTCACCAATTCATTGTCGCCAGTAAGGACTTTTACCCGAACCCCATACTCTCGCAAAGAGGCAATAGCTTTTTCGGCGGAATCTTTCGGGGGATCAAGGAACGCTAAATACCCTAAAAGGACTAGACCCGATTCATCTTGAACGGAAAAGTTGGTTTTGTCCTTGCTGTACTCACGATAGGCGATCGCCAGCACCCGATAACCCTCTGAGGACAGGCGCATATATTCTTCAATAATGTCGTTTTTGATGATTTCAATCATGGGAAAGATATCATCATCAATTTGATACTTGTCGCAGGCCGCAAAAATCGCCTCTACCGATCCTTTGCAGATCAAAACGTGGTTATCTTCATAATCCAGGACGACGCTCATGCGTTTGCGTTGAAAATCAAAGGGGATTTCGTCGATTTTCTTGCAGGTTTTTTCAACATCCAAATCTTCATGACTAAGAATCGAAAGATCAAGCAGGTTCCGCAAACCCGTTTGGTAATAGCTATTCATGTAGGCATAGCGTAGAACATCATCAGAAAAACGATTGGTAACATCAACGTGTTTTTCCAAGATGACTTTATCTTGGGTGATGGTGCCGGTCTTGTCGGTGCAAAGAATATCAATGGCACCCAAGTTCTGAATAGACTTGAGTTTTTTCACTATGACTTTTTTGTGCGACATAAAAAGTGCACCCTTAGAAAGGCACACAGTGACAATCATGGGTAACATTTCGGGGGTCAGACCCACCGCGATCGAAAGGCCGAACATCAGGGCATCAAGCCAATTATGCTTGGTGATGCCAACAATCAGGAAGGTCACCCCGACCATGACAATCATAAAACGAATCATCAACCAAACAAACTTCGACACCCCTTTATCGAAGTCGGTTGCGGCATTAGGTGCCGCGAGGTTAGCTGAAATTCCGCCCAAGAAGGTGCTCATTCCCGTATTGACCACCACACCTTTAGCAGAACCAGAAATAACGGTACTTCCTTGGAAACAGGCGTTTTGCAGATCAAAAACTTCGGTTTTTGTAGGGTCAGGGGCAGGGTATTTTTCTACGGGCATTGACTCGCCGGTTAAAGCCGATTGACTAACAAAAAAGTCTTTTGCCGCTAAAACCCTTAGGTCGGCAGGAATAATCGAACCTGCGGCCAAGACAACGATGTCGCCGGGAACAATTTCGGACATTCGAATCTCGACTTCTTTGCCGTCCCTGAGCACAATCGTAGTAGCTTGAACAAGCATTTTGAGCTTTTCGGCAGCGACAGTGGAACGTTTTTCTTGAAAGTAGGCAAGAAAAACACTGATAAGAATCATGCCACCCACAGTTGATGGCGTAATTAAGTCATTGGACGAGCCCAGATAGGCCAATAGACTAAGCAAAAAATTACCACCACTCGAGAGCTTGGTAGTGTCGAGCGACATAAAAAACGAGACAATCAAAATGACTAAAAGCTGAATAACGAGCGGGTTGGCAAAGCGCTCGAGGATTTCTTCCCCAATACCCTTTTTCTTTTCAGCGGCTAAAACATTAGGACCATAAATATGCTCCCGGGCTTCGGCTGAGGACTGTTCCAGGCCATCTTTTGAAGTCTCCATCCGGCTAAGGACATCGTCCTCGGTCATGAGGCAGGCTTCCCTCAGGCGTTTTTCATGGGCCGTAGCTAGGCTAGGCTTTACGAGGTTCCGACGGTCCATCGGGGGCCTCCTTCTGGAATTTGGGAATTAAACTCATTGTAAAGAAAAGGGTCCCGGTTGCCTAGTAGAGAAATTGTTCTTTTGATTAGCTTTTCGTGAGCTTCTGCTCTTGTCCAAAAAAGCACCTGCTTAGTACAATGACGTCCATCAACGGGAGACGATGCAATGGAAGATCCTACGGAAGAAGTCCAAAAGCAACTTCATGAACACGCCCATGAAAGCCGTGACCCTGGGATGCTAAAAATCGCACTAAGTTCTGCGATTATCGCTGTTCTGGCGGCGATCGCCTCACTCATGTCCGAACACCAAATCAATGAGGCCATGATTTCGCAATTGAAAGCTTCTGACCAATGGGCTTATTACCAAGCTAAGGGCCTGAAGCATAACCTTTTAGAAACTCAAAAAGAACTACTGACTCAGTTAAGGCACCCCACAGCGGAAGAAAATGCGCGCTGGACGACTGGGCTTGAAAAGTACAAGGAAGAACAAAAAGAAATTTCGCAAGAAGCAACTCGGGAACAAAAAGCATCCCACCGCTCCTTTGAAGCGCATTACAGGCTTTCCTTCGCCGTCACGTTTTTACAGGTGGCTATTGGTCTGTCGGCTGTCTCTGCTCTGACGAGGCGACGTTGGTTGTGGATAACCAGCTTAGTTACCGCCGGGGTTGGGATTCTTTTGATGGGTTGGGGCTTGGGTCTAGCTGTATTGACTTAGACCCATTGCCCTTTCTTACCTATCTTACTTAACGATTTTGTCGGTCTTTCCGCGATTGGCAGTCAATGCAAAACAATGCATACGGTATGGCCTGCAGCCGAGAAGCCGGTATTGGCTTCTGACATTCCATGCAAACCCCGTAGCGATCGTTTTGAATTCGGGCTAGGGCGTTATCAATCATCTGAAGCTTCTTGGACTCAACGGCATTCAGTGCCTCCAAGTTCTTCTTGTCAATATCGTCCGACGCCATGTCCACCAAATCTTTGGGGTCAATATCTTCAACAATGGCACGAAAACCTTCGCTTTCCATGACCAAATGATGAAGAATCTCTTGCTTCTGGTGTTGAAGCTCTTCCTGCATTTTTTTCAGAAATTCTTTGTCCAAGTTTCTCTCCAAGGCGGGGATAAAAAACCTAGGTAATTTGA
>JAJXWL010000247.1 GCA_021781625.1 bacterium | reverse complement strand
CAAAAGAATATCACTTTTACGTTCCCTCAAGGGCGGCAGGTGAAGGGGAAAAACGTTAAGACGATAGTACAGGTCCTCGCGAAAGGTTCCCGTTTGAAGGAGCTCTTCAAGATTTCGGTTGGTGGCGGTCACAATTCTTACATCAATCTTGATGGTTCGATTACCGCCCACCCGCTCAATTTCGCGTTCTTGAAGCACCCGAAGGAGCTTCACCTGCATGCTGGGTGAGAGGTCGCCAATTTCATCTAAAAAAATGGTTCCGGTATCGGCCATTTCAAACCGGCCTTTTCGGGTGGCGATAGCCCCTGTGAAGGCCCCTTTCTCGTGGCCGAAAAGCTCACTTTCGATGACGGCTTCGGGGAGTGCGGCACAATTCACCTTAACAAAGGGCTTATCAGCCCTCGAGGAGGAGTAGTGAAGCGCCTGTGCGACCATTTCTTTACCCGTACCACTTTCACCCCGAATGAGGACTGTGGTATCAGAGGGAGCAACCTGGGCCAACAGATCGTAAAGAGCCCGCATGGCGTGGGACTTTCCTATAATATTGGACGGTTGAAAACTCTCTTTTAAAACGCTCTTGAGACGGGCATTTTCTTCGACCAACGATTGTTTTTCTTCTTCCATTTCTTGCCGCAAGCGTACGGCTTGAGCAATCATCGAGCAAACAATGGTAATCACTTGAACATCGGCGTCCAAAACCTCACGACGACTGGCGGTTACATCGGCACTAAAAGCGCCTAACACCTCGCTCCCTTGCTTAATGGGTATACAAAGAAAGGCCAGCTCTTTTTCGAGTTCGGTTTTGCGAGCCCCGGTGCGGTTCAGAAAGTTCGGTTCGTCGGCGATGCTGGGGACAATGGCGGCTTCGCCGCTTTGCACAACCTTGCCGGTGATTCCCTCACCAAGCTTATACCGGCCCCGCTTTTGTTCGGCGGGCGTTAGCCCGTACGAAGCCTCAATGAAAATTTCGCCGGTTTGACGGTTCAAAAGCGTAATTGTCCCTCGTACCAACGCCAAGTTTGAGGCCACATGGTAGAGGACAGAAGAGGTGACTTCTTTGAGGTCTAAAGTCCGATCAAGGATCTGACTGACCTCAAAAAGAAGGGATAACTGACTGAGATTTTCGGAAAGCGGCTGGGGTGAGGTCATCGACATAAAGCCATTCTACCAATTGGTAGGATTCTCGTCCACCAAATCTCACAAAAACGTAAGTCTGTTTAGGGTCTTGCCCCCCTCGATGTTCGGGCTTAGTATAAAGCTATGGCTAACACGATGATCATCCGCAACCCTGACGGGTCCCCCAAGAAAGAATTCAAAAGCTTTGTGCTCGACACCAACGTTTTTATTCACCGACCTGATGCCCTTTTGTCTTTCAAGGACAACGAGATCATCATCCCCCTTTGGGTACTCGAAGAGCTCGACAAATTAAAATCCGGTGGTGAGGAACGGGCACGCAACGCCCGCCAAGCCATTCGACAAATCGACAGTTTGGGAAAAAAGGGCCGACTCAGCGAAGGTGTCTACCTTCAAGAAATTAACTCCATCCTTCGCATCGGGATGGCGTTCGATGTCAGCGGGTCGTTAGACCTGGATATGTCCCGTATGGACAACAAAATTATTCTCTCGGCCCTCAAGCTCAAACGAGAAGGCCGAAATGTTTTTTTTGTCTCGAAGGACATCAACGCCCGCGTCAAAGCGCTAGCCCTTGGGCTGACGGCTGTTGACTACGAAAAGCAGAAGGTCAATATCGACAGCCTCTACACCGGCTTTCTTGAAGTGGAGGCCCCGGTCGAAACCCGTCAAGCCCTCGAGACGAACGGGCAAGTGGCCTTTGACCGAGAGCTTCCTGCCAATCAATTTGTCCAGGTTAACACCCCCAAAGAAAAGGGCTTTGTCCTGACCCGCTACAACGCCGAAGAAAAAGCTCTATGGACGGTTCAGCCTCAACCCCAGCCGATCAGTGGCATCCGTGCCCTTAACCTGAAACAACAACTTGCCTTTGATCTGTTGCTGGACCCTAGGATTCAGCTCGTCACCTTGGTTGGCAAGGCCGGAACGGGAAAAACTTTGCTGGCCATCGCCGCTGCCCTCTCTCAGACCCTCGAAAGCCGTTTGTACAGCCGAATTTTAGTAAGCCGCCCCGTCATTCCCATGGGCAAAGACATTGGGTTTCTCCCCGGTAACAAAGATGAAAAAATGTCCAACTGGATGCAGCCACTCTTTGATAACCTCGATTTTCTTATCAGCCAAGCGCACTCCCAATCGATCAAGTCAGCAGATCAACTGATCAAAGCCAAGGTGATCGAAATCGAGGCCTTGTCGTTTATTAGGGGCCGCAGTCTGCCCAAGCAGTACATTATTATTGACGAGGCGCAGAACCTGTCGCCACACGAAATAAAAACGGTGGTCAGCAGAGCCGGAAAGGACACCAAAGTCGTCTTGACTGGGGACCCGTTTCAAATTGACAACCCCTACCTGGATTCCTCCTCGAACGGCCTAACCTACCTGGTCGAAGCGTTTAAAGGGCAACCTCTGTACGGACACATTTTCCTGGATAAATCCGAGCGTTCTGAACTGGCCGAATTAGCGGCGGAACTTTTGTGAGTCACCTGGCCATCCCAGCCTTTTTTTGGTAGAGTAGCGGCCATGAACGATCACGACCCCTTTCAGAACCCTAAGAGCTTTCCCGCTCCCCGTTTTCTTGTTGGCGGGGTCACCCTTCTTCTCGGGGCTTCAA
>JAJXWL010000030.1 GCA_021781625.1 bacterium | reverse complement strand
CTGGACTCTGCCACGGGCGAAGCCATCATTCAGCTCATGAAGAAAATCAATCAAGACTTAGCCACCACGTTCATCTTTTCCACTCACGACTTTAAAATCGTCGACATCGCCGATCACCTGATCCGCCTGAAAGACGGCCAGGTCATCGAAAATCGTCGCACGGAAGGAAAGTGACCTATGGCTTCCGTCATCCGGATCGCTTGGCGCAACCTTGCCCAGCACCGTTCTAAAACCATCCTCGTCGGTATTCTCATTACCTTTGGTATTGCCCTCACCTTTGTTGGCAATTCGTTATTTGAATCTTCGGCACAAGGGGTCAAGCGCGCCTTTACGGCCAACTTTACCGGCGATATTATGATTCAAGCCAAGACCAAAAAGACGTACTCGATTTTTGGGTTGGATGAAGTGACCTTTGGCAACAACACCTCAGTCCCCCCGGTCTTGCCTCATTATCAAGCTTTAAGTTCCTATGTGGCTTCACTACCTCAAGTCCAGTCTTGGACCAGTCAAGTTTCAGGCTTTGGGTTTGTGAACCTTGGCAGTCAAGGTCAGGCCTTCACCTTGCTCTTTGGGGTTCATCCTTCGCAGTATTTTGCCACGTTTCATAGTTTAAAAATTGTCGAAGGACGACTCCTGAAAGACGGTGAAACCGGCATCATGATGTCCCGCCACCGGCTGGACGAAATAGCCAAGGACAACCATGTCCACCTCAAAGTCGGCGATAAGATTTTGATCAACAGCTTTAGTAAAGCCGGTCTTAAAATCCGAGCCGTGCCTTTAGTCGGGGTTTACGAATACACGATTCCCACGCAGGCGTTAGAAGTCCTGAGTTATGTCGATGCCGAAACTCTCCGCGCTTTAAATGCGTTAAGTTTGGGAACTATCGCCCCCTCCAAACTGCCCCCCAAAATCAACAGCCTTTTAACCGCCAGTTCGGACGATGCCTTTTTCAGCGACGCTGCCCAAGGGCCTCTCCCTTCCTTAAGCACTTCGAGTTCAACTTCGAACACAACTTCGCTCACAGCGCCCCCTCCCCTCATCACCACCCCCCAGGTATGGAACGATCTTATGCTTCGGCTTAAACCGGGTGTTGATCCCTCTCCGCTCATCGCGGCCTTAAATGCCGAGTTTGCCAAACGGGGCTGGGAAGTTCAGGCGGTCGATTGGCAAGCGGCAGCGGGAACTACGGCAAAACTCACGGGGGTTACACAAGCCGTTTTCAATGCCTTACTGATTATTCTATCGATCGTGGCCGTCATCATTATTCTCAACACACTCGTGATCTCGGTCATGGAACGTACCCCCGAGATTGGAACGATGCGGGCTATTGGAGCGAGTAAGGGCTTCATCCGCCGCTTGTTCATCGCTGAAACCATGCTGACCGCTCTCTTTTTTGGGCTGATTGGCATTTTATTAGGCGCCGGGCTGGTTGTCCTTTTGGGCGCTGTCGGTATCGTCATCAACAATGATTTTCTGCAAATTCTCTTTGGAGCCCGCGATCTGCGCCCGGTTTTAAGTTGGTCTCAAGTCGGAATGGCCGCCGGTTTGACTCTCGGGATTGGACTTGTGTCTTGGATCTACCCCGTGGCGGTAGCTTTGAGAGTGACGCCTTTGGCGGCCATCACCAGCGATTAGGGGATACCTCAGGAGGAAACTTATGGGTTTAAGAACCATGGCCTTACGCAATTTGGGCCGCCAAAAACGCCGCACTGTGCTTTTAGGGGCCGCTATTGCCTTTGGACTGACCATCGTCACTTTGGTAAACGGATTAAGTGCCGGAATGATACGTTCGTTAGAAGACAACCTCTCGAACTTATTTACAGGACAAATCTTTATTACCGGTACTGAAAAAACCTCAGCGGGAAAAGTTGTGCAACGAATCGATCAGGATTCTGCCCTCTTGAAGGCCGTTCAAACGTTGAAAATCCCCTACGTCTATGAGTCCCGAACTTCTGTGGTGCCACAAGCGGCGTTGATCTCAGACACTTCAACGGCGTATTTAACTCTGTATGGCGTAGACTTTGGCCCTAATAGCTTCCTATCTCGCCGCTTGAGCCTCTTGGAGGGGACCCTGAACTTAGCGGGTACTGACGGCATTATCATTTCAGAAGGAGCCGCCAAATCTCTGGATGTCAAACTGGGAGATCGGCTTTCCGTTCAAGCCACAACGGAAACGGGCCAGCAAAACGTCGTGGACTTCACCATACGGGGGATTTACCGAGACATTGGTGTGGCGTCGAGCTTGGCGGGGGCTTATGCTGACCGAAAACAAGTCAATGTTTTGCTTAACCTTGCCCCCACCGATTATAACCAATTTGGTCTTTACTTGGGGGACATTACCCAAGTTGAGACTTGGGGGCAAAAGCTTTACGACCAGCTCAAGGCTGAGGGAGTCCCCTTATGGCCGCGTTCCTCGGATCAAAGTCAAATTGATCAAGAATTACGGACCCAAACCTGGACGGGCACCAAGTTTCTTCTGCAAACCCTCAACGACAAACTTTCGATCGTTCGAGCCCTATTCAGCGCCCTCGACGCTGCGGCGTTCGTCGTTTTGCTGATTCTGTATACGGTGGTGATGGTGGGGATCACCAACACCTACCGCATGGTGGTGTATGAACGAACCCGCGAGATTGGGACCTTACGAGCTTTGGGCATGCAAGCCAAAGAGGTTCGGGGACTCTTTTTGTGGGAATCCGTTTTTTTGGCACTGGGAGGTATTCTGGCAGGCTTCATCCTCGGAGCTTTGCTCTTAGGCCTGACTAGCCTTTTTGACTTGTCAAGTTGGAAAGCCTTCACCATACTTTTGAGGAACAATCATCTTCACCCCATGGTCGATGCTGGTTCGTTCGTGGTGGATCTCGTGGTGGTAAGTGCCCTGACAGCCTTTGCCGCTAGCTTTCCCGCCCGTAAAGCGGCGAAACTTTTACCAGCCGAAGCCTTACGTCAAAACTTTTAAACTGAGAACTCAAGGAGAAAAACATGAAAAAAATGAACCCTTTCCGGGGCCTGTTGTTGGCCCTCTTGATCTTGGTGGCCAGCTTCCCCGCGGTCGCACAGGATCTGGCTCGCTATCAAGCGTTATTGACCAAAATTGACGAACAAACTGACTTTCGGAATCATGATTTGTCGGCTACCGTGACGGTGATTTCGCATAAGCCTGGCGAAGACGATAATGTGATTCAGTGTGAATACTTTCGACGAGACATTTCAGATAAGTTTGTCATTCTGATCAAAAAGCCCGAAGCCCAAAAAGGCCAAGGCTACTTAAAAATCGGGGACGACATCACCTTTTATGACCCCGACAGCGGTCAATTCTCTACTGTAACCGGCTCATCAAACTTTCAAAACTCCGATGCGAAGAACTCTGACTTTCAAGACTCCACTCTGGCGAAAGATTATCGGGTCGTCAAAGCTGAGCCGTTCAAACTCGTCGATAAGGACACCTGGAAGCTGACCCTTGAAGCCACCCGAAACACGGTAACCTATCCCAAACGCATCATTTGGGTGGAACAAGCCACCAACCTCGTTTTAAAAAGCGAGGATTTCTCGCTATCGGGACGAGTGTTGCGAACTTCTTTATACGGCCGCTACATTCAAATTCAAGATCGGTTTATTCCCCAAATCATGCGGTTTGAAGACAACCTCAAGAAGGGGCAAGTCACCATGTTATTTATCCAAAACCCCTCCTTGGCGAAATTGCCCGACACGGTCTTTACCAAAGCCTTTCTCGAAAGGGTTAGTCAGTAAGCTGTTCAACAAAAAGGACAAAACATGAAACGTGCAATCTTAGTTCTCCTTTGGGGAGCCGCCAGCCTCATCCCTGTTTGGTCACAAAGCACTGCGGGCACCCCTTCGGCTGACCTGAACACCAGCCAAGCCGAAGCCGACTTTTTTGGCAGTAGCCAACCCACTGTCGAAAAAGCAAAACCCACGACGGCTGACCCTACCTTGGCTTTTACCTCCCAGGGTACCAGCTGGGGCGGCGTTCTTTACGATAAAATCGAGTGGAACGGAGGCTGGTTGGGCTCAAATCCCAATTTCTCTTCTTTAGCCGACAATTGGGGTGACAGCGTCAACTATACCTTGAATAATATTTTTTATATGAACTCCCGACCCGATAAAAACTTTCGGGTCAAGGTCGCCCTCGTCTCGAACTGGCCGTTTACCCAAACCGTATACCAACCGTACTACACCCCGTATCAATCCATTTCTTCATCCACAGTCACCACGACCTACCCTCTTTCCATTCCCACAGTTCGGATTTGGGAACTGTTTGCAGACGTGACGGTTGACCATTTTTTGCCCGCCAGCTGGGACACCAATCTGTACCTTCGTTTTGGTAAGCAAGAAACTTCTTGGGGTGTCGCCTACTTTTACAGTGCGGGCGACGTCCTCTCTTTAACGGGAATCGACCCCAATAATCCTACCGCCGAACGCGAAGGGCCAGTGGCCTTAAAGATGTCCATTCCCTTTCCTGACCAGCGGATTGACTTATCGGGTTTTGTCGTCGCCCCCGATTCTGTGTTTACCCCGACACCAGGAATGCCAGCGACAAGCCCAACGTTTCGCGACTTAGGCTACGCTCTGCGAAGTGATGCCGCCTTTGCGAACATGCAGTGGGCCCTCAGCGGCTACTACCAACGCGACCAAGCCAAAAAGCTCGTGGGTTCGGTTTCGGGTGGTTTGGGGTGGCTCAACCTCCCCTTTTCTAAGGATATCAATTGGTTTACAGAAGAGATCTGTGCCTATGGAGCCGACCGTTGGTTGGGCTATGGAAGTCAGAATCTATCCGGGTTATCCACCTTCAGCGGGCTGTCAAAACCCTGGCAGACGTACTTTTCGAATGTTTCGGGCCTTTCCTATTCGAATTCGGAATACAACGCCTCGCTTCGTGTCGAATACTACTACAATGGCGAAGGCTCTGCCGATCAGACCTACCCGCAAAAACTCTACAACGCTTATCTGATGCAGTTATCCGGGAATCCTTTATATGGCACCAACAGCTTATTGACCACCAACGATATTGTTTACCCTGGAATCCATAACCTCACGGCCCTGTTGAGTTTTACCACCTTAGACAATTCTAAGTTTGATGCCTCAGCCCTATGGCAACAAAACTTCTCAGACGGCTCGGGGTGGGTAAAGCCTCTCTTGACCTATAATTTCAATAATTTTTTTAGCCTGTACACAGGCGTGCAATTTGTTTGGGGTGCCAACGGAACTCAGTTTCCCTTGCAGTTTCAGAGTTACGCCAACGGCACACCCCAGACTCAACGGGTAACTTTGGTGTTGGGGGGGCAAATCGGTTCGCAGCGTTACTAAGTTTTTGCGCCTTTGTTCACATTATATAGAAAAACACGTCAAAATTATGACTCCCAACTCTTGCATAAAAAAATGAACGAAAGTAAGATGTCCTCAGGGTTCAACAGTTTCAAATCGCCTCATCGGGGTGTCTGATGAGGTCTTTTGAAGCGGTCGCCCACACGTGATCGAAAAAAATCGATCAAAATGAGGAGTTACCATGCCAAGGTCTATGAAGACTATGGATGGAAACATGGCGGCAGCGCATGTTTCCTATGCCTTTACTGAAGTCGCGGCGATCTACCCCATCACGCCGTCGTCAAACATGGCCGAATACACCGATGAGTGGGCCGCAAAGGGTCACAAGAATATGTTCGGCGAAACCGTGCGGGTCGTCGAAATGCAGTCGGAAGCTGGTGCCGCCGGAGCTGTTCACGGCTCCCTGCAAGCTGGCGCTCTGACGACGACCTACACGGCTTCGCAAGGCTTGCTCTTGATGATTCCCAATATGTATAAGATGGCCGGCGAGCTTCTCCCCGGGGTAATTCATGTGTCAGCAAGATCTTTGGCCAGCCATGCGCTGTCAATTTTTGGCGACCACCAGGACGTTATGGCTTGCCGCCAGACTGGTTACGCCATGCTCGCCACCAGCTCCGTTCAAGAAGTCATGGACCTAGCAGGGGTGGCCCATCTGGCTGCGCTCAAAGCCCGAGTCCCTTTCTTACACTTTTTTGACGGCTTTAGAACCAGTCACGAAATTCAAAAAATTGAAGTCCTGGAATACGACGAGTTGGCAAAACTGGTCGATCAACAGGCCCTGAAGCGCTTCCGCGACGGAGCGTTGAACCCCAACAACCCCGTCACCAGAGGCTTGGCCGAAAACCCTGACGTGTATTTCCAAAACCGCGAAGCTTCTAACCCCTTCTACGACGCCGTTCCTGAAATTGTGGAACACTACATGGACGAAATTTCGAAGCTGACCGGCCGGACCTACAAGCCTTTCGTCTATTATGGGGCTCCTGACGCAACCGACGTCGTGATCGCCATGGGGTCAGTGACCGAAACCTTGCGTGAGACGGTGGACTACTTGGTCAAGAAAGGCCGCAAAGTCGGCGTTTTGGTGGTTCACCTGTATCGTCCATTCAGTGCTAAGCATTTCTTAACTGCCTTGCCCAAGTCCGTGAAACGAATTGCCGTACTGGACCGCACCAAGGAACCAGGTGCCTTGGGTGAACCCCTCTATCTCGACGTCAAGAGCGTCTTCTATGCTAAGTCTGACGCTCCTCTGGTGGTCGGCGGCCGTTATGGGCTGTCTTCCAAGGATACAACACCAGCTCAATTGATCAGCGTTTACGACAACCTTGCCATGAAAGAGCCCAAAGACCAATTTACAGTGGGAATCGTGGACGATGTGACCTTTAAGTCGCTTCCTCTCCCCACAGAAGAAGTTGTCGTCGTTCCTGAAGGAACGATCGAGTGTAAATTCTTTGGCCTTGGATCTGATGGTACCGTCGGTGCTAATAAAAACTCGATCAAAATCATCGGTGACCACACCAACCTTTACGCTCAGGCTTACTTTGCCTACGACTCGAAAAAGTCCGGCGGCTTTACCGTCAGTCACCTCCGCTTTGGAAAAGACCCCATCCGCTCGCCTTACCTGGTCAACAGCCCGGATTTTGTGTCTTGTTCCCAACCCAGCTACCTCGATAAATACGATATGCTCAAAGGGATCAAGAAAGGTGGAACGTTCCTCCTCAACTCACTTTGGGATGCCGAAGAGACCAAGAAACACTTACCCGATTTTGTCAAAAAACAGCTCGCGGAAGCCGACGTTAAGTTCTACATTTTGAATGCGACCAAGATTGCCGAAGACCTGGGAATGACCGGTCGAACCAACACCATCCTTCAATCCGCCTTCTTCAAACTGACCAGTGTTATTCCCTATACCGAAGCTGTCGGGTACATGAAAGATGCCATTAAGAAAAGCTACGGCAAGAAGGGCGACGATGTCGTACGCATGAACAATCAGGCGGTCGATCAAGGTACCGATGCCCTCGTCAAGGTTGAGATTCCTGCCGAGTGGAAAAAGCTCACCGCTAAAGCTGAAATCAGTGGTTCTGCTGCAGACGCCCCTGAGTTTGTCAAAAAAGTTGTTGACAAAATCAACGCTCAGCAGGGGGATGACCTCCCCGTTTCGGCCTTCCGTGGACGCGAAGATGGAACCTGGCCCAACGCGACCGCCAGCTATGAAAAGCGTGGTATTGCCGTCAACGTTCCTGAATGGGTGCCCGAAAATTGTATTCAATGTAACCAGTGTGCCTATGTCTGTCCTCATGCGGTCATTCGTCCCTTCCTCGTCTCGAAGGAAGAAGCCGCCAAAGCTCCGGCCAATTTCGGCACGCTCAAGGCCATCGGAAAGGGTCTGGAAGATTATGGGTTCCGTATCCAAATCAGCCCTTACGACTGTACAGGCTGTGGAAACTGTGCGGACGTATGTCCCGGTAAGAAAGACGCAAAAGCCCTGTTGATGAAACCGCTTCAAAGCCAGATGCCTCAAATGGAAAACTGGAATTATGCCCTGAACAGCGTTACCTACAAAAGCGATTTAACGGGTGTCGGCAACGTCAAGAACAGCCAGTTTGCCAAACCTCTGTTTGAGTTCTCGGGAGCTTGTGCTGGCTGTGGCGAAACACCTTACATCAAACTGATTACCCAGCTGTACGGCGACCGTATGATGATTGCGAACGCCACCGGTTGTTCTTCGATCTACGGCGGAAGTTGTCCTTCCACTCCCTACACGACCAACACGAAGGGTCAGGGACCAGCTTGGGCCAACAGCCTTTTCGAAGACAACGCGGAATATGGCATGGGAATGATTCTGGGTGTCAGCCAACTTCGCGACCGCCTAGAAAAAACTATGAAAGAAGCGCTAGCCGCTGGTGCCTCTGGTGCTGTGGCCGACGCGTTCAACGCCTGGCTTGCCGCCAAAAATGACGGCGAGAAAACTCGGGCGGTGTCGGATAAGGTGATCGAAGTTCTTCAAGGTCGAAGTGAACCTTGGGCCAAGACAATCCTCGAGTTGAAGCAATACTTGCCAAAAACCAGCCAATGGATCTTCGGCGGTGACGGTTGGGCCTATGACATTGGTTACGGCGGTTTGGATCATGTCTTAGCTTCTGGCGAAGATGTGAATGTTCTCGTCATGGATACGGAAGTCTACTCCAATACTGGTGGACAAGCCTCGAAATCCACCCCCGTGGGGGCGATTGCCAAGTTTGCCGCCGCTGGTAAGACCATTCGTAAGAAAGACCTTGGTCTGATGGCAGCCAGTTACGGGTATGTGTACGTCGCTCAAGTTTCGATGGGAGCCAACCAAGCTCAGTACCTCAAAGCTCTGCGCGAGGCCGAGTCATTCCCTGGCCCGTCCCTGATCATCGCGTATGCTCCTTGTATTAATCACGGGTTAAAAGCCGGTATGGGCAAGACCCAGCAAGAAGGTAAGAAAGCCGTCGAGTGTGGTTACTGGCACCTGTGGCGCTACGACCCACGACTGGAAGCCGAGGGCAAGAATCCCTTCCAGCTGGATTCCAAGGAACCCGACTGGACCAAGTTCCAAGACTTCCTGCAAGGTGAAGTGCGCTACAATTCTCTGACCAAAGAGAACCCCGAAGCGGCTTCGGCTCTGTTTGAGGCAGCTGAAAAGAACGCCAAATGGCGCTTGGCTACCTACAAACGGATGGCCAGCTTTACTGACGCCGCGAAGTAAAAGCTAGTCGGGTCAAGTGCCCGACAGATTTTACACCTGAGATTTCCCTCTGAGCGTTGATCAATGTTTTATGGGCCACCCTTCGGGGAGGCCCAGCTTGTCAAAAACCTTCCCTAGGAAAACTAACCCAGTGAATCTTTCAAAATCTCAGACTAACTTTAGTCCCATTAAGTATTACCAAAGTTATGAAATACGCTCAGCCATGGTGGCTTTCATGGCTATGGTCGTGCTTTCTTCACTTTTGATCATTAATGACTTTTGGGTAATTCACAACCCAAACCTACTTTTAACAGTTCTTACTCTACGCTTAATGTTTCTTACGACAGGCTTATTCTTTTCGATCTACACTTATCTTTTTCCCAGAAATCCAAGGTATTTCCTCCAAATGAGCCTTGCCATTGGCAGTGCGGTTTTGCTTTTCTTTTTGGCCAATACGTCCCGTCCTTTACCCATTAACATGGGGATAGCAGTCCTGATGATTGCACTCGGCTACGTATACCTCTTGTTACCTGCTCGTGTACCACAAAAAGTAATTTACGCCCTGGCCTTTACCGGCGCGGAAGCATGGCGTTATATTCCCGATTCATCACTGCTGATTCCCAGCAAAATTACGGTATTCAGTTCTTTGGCCATTATGAATGTCATAGGCCTGTTGGGTGCTATTTCCCATGAAAAACAACGAATCATGGCGTTCGACTATCGAACTAGCCAAAAAGAGAAAGATCAACTCAACCAGCTTCTCATCACAAACCTCTACGATGGAGTACTCACACTTAAAAAAGCACTTATTCACGACTTCAATAAGTCAGCAGAAAACTACTGTAAAATGATAGGACTTAGCCTATCACAGTATCGAAATAAGCCCTTGACTCAGCTAATTAAGCTTGAGTCAGAAAAGGCTGAACAAGGGGTGATCTTAGGCCCAAGTGAAGACCTTCCCCTCGATATTAAAATAATAACCGACACTGAAAGTGAAGTTGCTTTACTTATTTTTAGGGAGCATTTTGAAGCCGTCCCTGGCGATGCTCCAGAATTAGAAAGACGTGTGGATTCTCTTAAACTTTCCGGTTTCAACCTTTCAGCACGAGAACGTGAAATTACTCTTGGACTTTTACAAGGAAAATCCCGGCTAACTCTTGCTGATGAATTATATATTTCAGATGAGACAGTTAAATCTCATTGTCGAAATATATACCGTAAGCTAGAAGTTCGATCACGGCTGGAGCTTTATAAAAAGCTCCAGCCTTAAGTTAATTCAAGGCCGAATTAAACATAGCAAACTTGCCGATCAGTCCATTGTAAAGACCCCAGCCAGTCGTAGCATTGTAAGAAACCGTAGTTGGCCTACCTAAACAATTGGCTGCACCAAGTTGGTTATTGGTTTGTGCTGCGAAATATGAAACTGTACCTGTTTGGGTCCCCAAGTTTACCCCGTCCAATTTCATGGAAAGGGAATTACTGGTTGCCGTAAGATACACCGTATGCCAATTGCCATCATTAACCACCGTGGAGGATTCGATAGCAACCTGAGTACCCATATATTCTTCGCCCCGCAATTTCCCGTTGGTTTCTATTGCCAATAGTGGAGTATATACGCCGCCAGTTAGAAAATAAAAACCAGACGCTGACCAGCTTTGGTACCCCAAGAAGGCACCGTTCTGTGTGGTCTTGAAGGTGATCATGATCGTAAAGGCAGACGAATTGCCATTTATCAAACCGCTAGGCAAATCAATATAGCTTGAAGTTCCATTAAAGGATGCGGCATACCCCCCATTTCCGTTCGAAACATAGCTCACGTTGTAGGCTGTTCCATTATTGCCTTTACCCGAAGAATCGCTACAATCTTGATTACTAAAATTATAGTAGGCGATCAGCGACGAACTCGCGCTCCATATTGCATACAAAGTCAGGTTCGAGGTTGGGGTCAGACCTTGCTGATCATTATATATGACACTTCCCGTTGAACTAGTAGCCCAACCGGCAAAAGTGAACCCTGAGTACGTGAAGGTATTGGCAGGCAAATACGTAGAAGACCCTTGCGTTAAGTTTATCGACGACATCGAGCCGCTTCCACCGTTGGCATTAAAACTTATCGTATAAACAGGGCTTGTTGTCCACACGGCATATAATGTTGTAGAAGCTGATATGATAAACTGTTGACCAGGTGTATAGGTTGACCCTGACCCATTAGCCGCAGTATTCCATCCCGCAAAACTGTAACCGGAATAGCTTAAGGAACCTGTATTATTCATGACTGTGACCGAGGCTCCAGCGGAGTAAGTGTTCGTATCGCTTGGCGCAGTACCGCTAGTTGCACCATTGGCATTATAGGTTACTGTAACCGAAGCAGGGACAGTAGGAACAGCACTAACTTGTGTTCCCCCGGTGGACTCTCCTACGGAATTCACTGCGGTAACTTCATAGTAATAGGTAGTGCCTGTCGTTAACCCTGTATCCGTATAACTCGACGAAGTAATGGTTGAAGTATTGATTTTACTCCCTAGGGCACCAGAAGTTGTCGACCTATAAATATTATAACTTGTAGCACCATTTACAGAACCCCAGGACAAGCCAACACTCGTACTGCTCGTAGACGTAGCACTTAACCCTGCAGGAATAAAAGTAACCATAGGAACTGTAAGTGTGTCCCCACTTCCTGTTATGTTAATACTTTGGGAGCCGAACCAAAGCTCTTGAGCAGGACTGGCCGCATTTAAAGCATACACATTAAAGGTATGGGCTCCCGTGTTAGTGACTGTGATCTTTCCGGAATAGCCACTGCCGCCTAAGGAAGTCAGAGTACCACTGCCGTCTTGCGCATTGTTATAGAGTGAAGTAACTTGCACTGAATTAACACTACTATCAGTACCAAAGCTAACTCCCCGTGCACTTTGATATGCTGGAAGCCCGATGTTAATAATAACATCTGATGTGCTTGTCACCTTGTCAGAAGAGACCTGATTTTTTGTCACCTGAGTTGGGTTTGAACAACCTGAAAAAATGAATACGGTAATAACAATCGCAGACTGAACAAGCTTTAAAATATATTTAGTGGTTTTAGTCATGTTTTACCTCACTGTGCTGTCACACTGACAGAGAAAGAATTTGTCAGCTCTAAAAGATTTCCCAACTCAATCAATTCGGGAGTCACATAGACCCTCACCATAGCTTCTGGATGCTTCATAAGACCTCCTTTAGTTCTTGAGAATCCTCACCTTTTTCATTGTGTGGGGTCTGAAAGCTCTTGAAAATCACCCGTAGGGGTGATTTTTCCAGTGCTTAAGCAGAGGTGTTTCAAATAAGCAGTAAATTCGGCATTTTAACTAAGGGGCCTTTGTAAGTATTCGATGGCAGATTTGACCGGAATCATCCTGTTTCAGGAATTTTATCGTCGAAAAAAATCCGAATTATCGCGATAATTTGTCGTCAAATCGACGATTTCACGACGAAAAATCATCGAAAAAATTCCGAATTTGAGCATCAAATTCGCCGTTTTCTAGCTTCAAATTCGCTGAATTTGAGCATCACTTTGCGTGAGTTTGACTCCTCGAGGGCCCGGAATTTCGACTGTGCACGTTAATGGCAACTCAAACAAACTTGATCTTGGAGTAAAAAAAAACGCTGAAATCTCTTTCAGTGCCGACTCAT
>JAJXWL010000029.1 GCA_021781625.1 bacterium | reverse complement strand
CATAAAAACCGTTAAACCGGTAAGGTTACATTAGGACTTCGGTCGACCTTCGTCAAGCGACCCTGATTTGCTAGTTTTCCTTGATTCCTGAACGCGGCCTGACTATGGTGAAAGTATGGCAAAAACAGACCCGGAACACTATCAACGCCCCGTCAAAGATTTTCTTCATCATGATTTTCTTACCTTATCGGAGAATCTTACTTGCGCCCAGGCCATCGAAACCGTAAGAAAACTTGGGGATGACTTAAAAATCTTCTATTTTTATACGGTTGATGAGGCAAATCGTCTCAAGGGTGTTGTCCCAGTTCGGCGTTTTTTAGTTTCGCCACCCGAAAGGCTTTTAAAGGATATGGCGCAAGGATCCCTAGTAACGGTTCGCGAAGATGTTCCGCTCGTGGATGCTGCCAAGCAATTTTCGAAGCATAAATATCTCTCTTTGCCTGTTGTTGATTCCTGTGATCGTGTGCAAGGAGTCATTGATCTTAAAGTTCTCACAGGTCAAGACGTCGATTTTACCGACAAGCTTCGGGTAGAGGAAATTTTTCAAACGATTGGTGTGCGTTTGGAATCGTTAGGTCAACAACGGTGGGGGGCTGTCTTTTGGGGGCGTTTTCCCTGGCTACTCGCGACGGTGACCAGTGGCTTTGTTTGTGCGTGGTTGTCCAGCCTGTATGCCGCCTCCTTAGAAAAAAACATTCTTCTTTCCTTTTTTATTGCTCTTGTCCTTGCTTTGGGGGAAAGTGTAGCAATTCAGTCGATGACTCTGGGCTTCCAAGAAACCCATAAGCCGGCTTTAGAACGGCGCTCTTTTGGGGTTATGGCCCTGCGTGAAGCCTTAATGGGGAGTTTTCTCGGGTTGCCCTTAGGTCTCTTGGTGGGTCTTTTAGCCAGCTTTTTAGAGCCGGGAAGTTGGGGACCTCTGATCATTGGAGCTGCAGTAGTTTTCGCGGTATTTAACGCTGGTCTTATTGGTTTATCTTTTCCGTATCTTGTTCGGCTTTTTAAACTCGAATTGCGTGTGGCGGCAGGTCCTTTGGTTTTGGCTTTCACCGATATTGCCACTATCTTAGTGTATTTAACAGGTGCCTCCATATTTTTAAAATAATTCGGGCTTGTCAGAATAAACACACGTGTGTATAATGAAAATCCCTGAACGAGCCGCTTCTTGAGGCCTCTTTTCTTTTTTGACTCGTGAAGGGTAAAGTAGGCCAGGAGTTTGATCATGGAAAAGTGTCCTTGTGGTTCTGGTCTCATGTTTGATAGCTGCTGTCAGCCTATTCTTCAAGGTAAAGTAGAAGCCCCCACGGCCGAAGCTTTGATGCGGGCTCGTTACACGGCTTACGCCAAAGGGGAAATTGAGTTTATTGAGTCAACGCATGAGCGTGATCAGCGAGACGAAGTCTCGATTGAAGAGACGCGGAAGTGGAGCCGTGAGTCGAACTGGCTTGGACTCAAAATCCTCTCTAAGGATAAGGGTGGAGTTTCGGATGACTGGGGCAAGGTAGAATTTATCGCTTCGTATTCTCAACGAGGTTTAAAAGATACCTATCATGAAATTGCCGAGTTTAAAAAGGTTAATGGCCGCTGGTTTTACGATAAAGGTGTCGTCGTTCCGACAACCATTACCCGGGAAGGTCCTAAATTAGGTCGAAATGAACCCTGCTATTGCGGCAGTGGTAAAAAATATAAGCATTGTCACGGCCAAGCTTAAAAGCTGGCTTAGAGAGGAGTTTCGCATGGGGAATCAACGGCGTTGCGGGGTACTGTTACATCCTACTTCCTTGCCGGGGCCTTACGGAATTGGGGACTTGGGAACAGCCGCCTATGAATTTATTGACTTCCTCGAGAAGTCAGGACAAAAGCTCTGGCAAGTTTTGCCCTTAGGTCCCACCGGTTATGGAGACTCCCCTTATGCCTCTTTTTCTACGTTTGCGGGGAATCCTCTTTTAATTAGCTTAGAAACCTTAGTGAAAGAAGGTTGGCTTCCGGCAGAAAAACTTTCTGAGGTTCCCGCCTTTGATCCGGTTAAGGCAGACTATGGCTGGGTCATTTGGTGGAAAATGCCCTTGCTTGAACTTGCGGCACAGAATTTTCTGGCGAAAGCGACTGAGAAAGATCGGCAAGACTATGAGCTTTTTTTAAATGAAGAAGCTTCGTGGCTCGAGGACTTCGCCCTTTTTATGGCGGTTAAAGAAGATTACCAAAAGAAGGCGGACGCTGAAGGGGCGTGGGGAAAAATGTGGTCAAATTATTGGGACCGCGATATTCGCCTGAAAACCCCCAAAGCCGAAGCTGCCTGGAGAAAAAAACTTTCAGCCGCCATTGAGATCAAAAAAGTTCTTCAGTTTTGGTTTTTTCAGCAATGGCTTGCCTTGAGAACTTATGCAAATCAAAAAGAAATTCAAATCATCGGGGATATTCCCATTTTTGTCGCGGCAGACTCGGTGGATGTCTGGGCCAATAGGGACTCTTTCCTCTTAAATGAAGAAGGTGAACCCCTTTTTGTCGCCGGTGTCCCCCCGGATTATTTTTCGACGACCGGACAACTTTGGGGGAACCCGCTCTACAACTGGGACCACTTACGAACCACGGGGTTCGAGTGGTGGATCAAACGCATTCAGGCGACTTTAAAACTTGTGGATATCATTCGAATTGATCACTTTCGGGGCTTTGAAGCGTATTGGGAAATTCCCTTTGGGGCGGAGAATGCCATTCAAGGACGTTGGGTCAAGGCTCCTGGTTTAGAATTGTTTGCCGAGGTAAAACGTCGTTTGGGGCAGTTGCCGATTCTCGCCGAAGACTTGGGTGTTATTACTCCCGAAGTGGAACAGATGAGGGACGCTTTTGCCTTCCCAGGAATGAAAATTCTTCAGTTCGCTTTTGACTCGAACGAAGCGGGGGCTTCAGGGAATAACCCGTTTTTGCCCCACAATTTTACGACGAATTGTGTGGTCTACACCGGTAGTCATGACAATGATACCATTCGCGGTTGGTGGGAAGCCGCAAAACCCGAAGATCAAACGTATTCACGCGACTATATTTTCGACCATTCTGCGAATATTGCTTGGGGTTTTGTCCGAGCCGCCGTGGCTTCTACGGCAGTCTATGCGGTAATACCTGCTCAGGACTTGCTAGATTTGCCGTCTTGGGCCAGAATGAATACACCCTCGACGCTGGGGGGCAATTGGTCCTGGCGTTTGGCCCAGGGTCAGCTGGATGAAATGCTGGCTCACAAACTGAAAGATCTGACGAGGTTGTACGGAAGATGACATTGTACTTGGTTCGCCATGCCAAGGCTCAGAGTTACCACTCCGAAGGGGATGCGTTTCGTGAGCTTTCAGAAGGGGGCATTCTGAGTGCCCAAACGGTGGCGAACCAAGCCTATCAGCGGGGAATGGCCCCACAAGTTTTTCTTTCGAGTCCTTATGCCCGAGCCCGTAGCACGGCCAAGATTTTTATGGAAACAAATTCCTCTGAGCTTCAAATTAGCTCAGCCTTAACTCCAGATGCACAACTATCCGAGGCCTTTGAAGAGTTGTCCTCGTGGATCAAAAGGGGACGGGAACGAATTGCCGTTTTTAGTCATAATCCTTTTATCTCTCTTTTAGCCGCCTACCTCACCCCCCCTCAAGTTCATCGTGACTTGAATTTTCATACAGCGACGGTGGCCGCGTTAGACTTCCCCCAAGGGTTTATGCCGGGTTGCGGCCAGTTGGTTTGGATTCTTCATCCTGCCCATGACTGAGAGCTTAGCTTTTTCCAATTTATCCATCTACCTAACGCAACTTTTTACTTGGTGGGAGTCCCATCAAATCCTGTATCCCTGGTCCCAGACCCATGACCCCTACGAAATCTGGATCTCTGAGGTGATGTTGCAACAAACTGTCGTGACGGCGGTCCCCCTTCGGTATGAACGATGGTTAAAACGTTGGCCGACCGTAAAAGCCCTGGCTTCAGCGCAAGAGTCGGAAGTTCTCAGAGAATGGGAAGGTTTGGGGTATTACAGCCGAGGGGTTCACCTATGGAAAGCGGCACAAGTTTTAGCCAAGCGGGGACCTGAGCCTTTTCCCACCACGGAAGAAGAGCTTCGTCAACTACCAGGTATTGGCCCTTATACAGCTGCTGCCTTGGCGAGTTTTGCCTTTCAGCAACCCAGTTTGACTTTGGATGCCAATTTAAAACGTGTCTTTCAAAGACTGTATGCCTGGCCCCAATGGACAAAAGAAACCGAACGAACTCTAAAAGTTTTGGCCCAGCAAGCTTTTCGCTTGTTTTCCAGTCGTGACTTTAATTTGGCTCTTATGCATTTAGGTCAACAAGTGTGCCGTGCTCGCCTTCCTGATTGTGAAAAGTGCCCTTTGGCGGAGGTCTGTCAGGCTCATCAGCTTCAACAAACTTCCCATATTCCCGCTCGCCCGGTTCGTCATATTCACGAAAAAACAACTCCCCTCCTGGTCTGTTGGCGTGGCGTGGAATCAGCGTCTCTCCAGGTTTTTCTTGCTCACCCCTTGTCGGGACGTTTTTCTAAACTTTGGTCCTTTCCTCCTAAATTGGTGGAGACGAAGGCCGGTCTCAGCTTGGGACGGTTCCTCCATACGTACACAAGGTATAAAGATACCCTTCTACCGGAATTATGCCTGCTCGACGAGCCTCCCTTGCCTCCGCTCTGGCAAGGTCAGTGGTACACGGCAGAGGAAGTAGAAGCTCTGGCTCTACCAACTGTTCATCGAAAAATTTGGCAGACGGCAAAAACTGAACTCTCTCAGCTTTTTCCCTTGCCAACTGGACAAAGGCAAGCCTAAAATATAAGGCACTTTTTTACGAGGAGTCCGTGTTGCTGAATCTAGAAAGTCAAGGTAAAAAAATTCTGGCGATTGATGATAGTGTGCTCAATATTAAATTGCTGAAAGGGATCTTGGAGCGTGAAGGTTTCGAATTTCTTTCCTCCACCAATAGTTTGGATGCCCTGCCGATGGCCATTCAGCATTCCCCGGACTTGATTCTGTTAGATGTGATGATGCCCGGAATCAATGGGATTGATGTCCTTAAACTTCTCAAACAAAATGCGTTAACAAAACCCATTTCGGTTTTGATGGTGACGGCACGGACCAAAGGCGAAGATGTCCGGGAAGCCCTGGAGGGCGGAGCTTTTGATTATGTCAAAAAACCCCTCGATGAAGTGGAAATCGTGGCGAGGGTGCATTCTGCCCTGCGCTATAAAGAATATCAAGACCGTCTATTAGCCATGGCGATGCAAGATAGTTTAACCGGGCTGTATAACCACGCGCTAATCATTGAATTGCTGGATAAGGAAATCTACAATGCCACCCGAAAAAACTTACCTGTTGCTTATGCGATGATGGATATTGATCACTTTAAGCGGGTAAACGATCAATATGGGCACTTGGCTGGGGATTATGTCCTGAAAGAAATCGCTCGGATTTTGACCGCGAGCCTACGAAAAGGTGATCCCATTGGCCGCTATGGCGGAGAAGAATTTGGATTTATTTTGACAGGAATCGCCCTGGATCAGGCGGTTATTCTCTGTGAACGTGTTCGCCAGACGATTGCGGATTTCTCCTTTACAATGAACGGTCAAAAGATACCCGTAACAGTCAGTTTTGGTCTGGCTCAACTTCAGACCGAAAAAGCAGAACGGCCTAATGATTTAATTCGCCGAGCTGACGAAGCCTTGTACCGAGCCAAAGAGGGGGGGCGAAATAGGCTGGTTTTAGCCGAACTTGGTTAGTCTTGATCTCGGCGTTCGGCCTGAAAAGGAACCGGTGAGTTCTTGGCACGCACTCTGGCTTGTTGAGCTTTCAGGGCCTCTTCTTTTTGTTCTCGATCTTTAAGAAGGGCTTGAGCAGACTTTTCGAGTTTTTCTAGACGCAGACGTCGACGTTGGGTTTCGTCGAGTGGGGTTTGTTCGCGGTTTGCGATGACTTTGACTTTTGTGGGGGAAAGCTTGGTTCTGGTCAGCACGGCATCCTGAAGCTTAGCTCCTCCCAAAGAGGCTCGCGTTAAATCTGCTTCCGTTAAGTCGGCTTTAATGAGGTTTGCGCCATCTAAACGGGCTCCAATAAGTCGAAACCCTACCAGCCAAAACCCTTCTAAGTCGGCCCCCCGCAAATCGGCGCGAAAACGAGGCCCCATGGAATTGATAAACTGATGCCATAAAGAGGCATCTTTGGCTTCAGAAGCCTGGCGAAGAACCTTCAAATGTTTGTCATTGCCGATAAATTGGTCTTGAGGGGAGGGGGGAGAACTCATCTGTCCCATACTACTGGCGTTGCCAGACTTGTTCAAGACAAATGGGTCGTCAGGGCTTGAGTGATTGAAGCTTGTGGGCGTCAGTTGTAATATAAACCCTATGAATGAAAATGTGACTCAGCCGCCTCCGTACATTCGCTTTGACAAACGTCAGCGAGAGGAACTGTTATCTCAATTTGGTGTAACGGCCCCCGCTCAACGAGACCTCTTTCATCAACTGTGTGATTCTTGGCGTCCTTTTGTGGATTTTGATAGTTTTGTTGGGGCTCGGCTTGGGCAATTTCCTCATGTAGAAACCGAAATGGTCAACTTAGTGACCCGACTCAAAGCGGCAAAGTTAGGGACTCTTACCTACAAAAAGAACAATAAAGGTGAACGTATCCCCGATAAAATTGTGCTTTGTGCCGAAGGCGAAAAACGCTTTTGGTTTGCTTTTTTACAAGATTTGATCCAAACAGCCTGCGAAAACCCCAATAATCCTTTTTTAACCTTAGCCTTATTAAAGTCCCGGGACTTAACGCTTCCTGTGGACTATCTTCAAGCCCTACCGCCTGAAAACATTTCAAAATTGGGCTTTGAAGAACTCGTCAAAGAGGAATCTTTACTTTTGCTGACCTTGCAGGAAGAAAAGATTTTAGCAACAAGCCAGACGATGAATCTGCTTTTGAGCTTTTCGGTGGCCAAATTGCGGTTGTCTTTAAAAAACCCCGAAGTCTTAACCCTGCTCTCCCGCTGGCTGAACATTTCTTTAAGTGAATTAGCGCGAAAAGTTGACGAAAAAGACTTAGGTTTTTGGAAAACTCTGACGGAAGCGATCATTCGGCAACGTGAAGATTTGGTCGCCGAGCGCAAACTTCATCTCGATAAGGCCTTCTTTCAAGCCGCTGAGTTTTTTCGTCTCTATACAGGAAATCAATTGGAGGAACTTCGCCGTCAAAAAGAAGATTTAGCAGAGCGACAGACAGATTTACGCCAAATGGAGCAATTGGTTCTCAAAGATAAAGAAGTTCTGGTGCCTGAAAAGGATTTAGAGGGTCATGCCCGACTTTTGTTTGCTGAAAAATACGGAGAAAAGTTTTCCGGCTTGCAGGAAGAATTTCGGCAACAGTTCATGACCAATCCCCAAAAAACCGGCTTGGCCCCCGTGGTTGTGCTCAAAGCCGGGTTAGTTCACCGGGATAATTTGTACCAGTTTTTTGTGAAACGTTTTGAAATTCTTCAAAATCTGGCTTGGCAAGACTTTGCGAATAGAATGGTCCGCCTGGTGAGAACCTCGAACCGAACCGGGGACCTCACTTTTGTCAACAAAGAAAACCTTGAGCACGCCCTTTCAGAATGGACGGAAAAGAATGATACCTTGGTGGGAGAATTGTTTGAGCATCCCAAACTGCTGGCAGAAGCCTTGATTCACTTTGGGAAAACGACGTTACAGCTGGGTTCTGTCGATGAGATGAAAGCCTTGATGGAGCAGTTATTTAAGCCAGGGACGATGAAAATCCGTGCTTTGCAAGAAGTGTATGGAATCGATGTCCTTCAGTTGTACGAATCGGCGTTTCGTCATTTGAATGTCTTTGCCCAATTTTGGAAACGCCTGACAGGTCAATACAAGGCGCAAGCAGAAACCTTTGCTTCATTGAAGCTGGGCTCGGTCAAACCCCTTTCAATCCGCGTAGCTTTAGGGACAGGTCTCAAGGGGGAGGCGGCGCGTTCAAAGGATACTGCAGATAAACCCTTAGAAAATTTGACCCCAGAAGAACGCAAAATTCGGCAAAGAGAGTGGCAAGAGCGACGGCTCACAGCTACCCGGACAACCAAGCCGGGGGAAACCTCTGAAAAGCCTTCGGTCAAACCTGAAAAGAGTACTCACTCCCGAACCTTGAGTACTCGCCATTATTCCGAAAAGGAACAAGATGACGCTTGGTCGAGTTTTCGAGACACACTTTCCAAAGACTGAAGCTGAGTTCAGACTTAAGTTTTAAAGCTGAAAAACCTTCATGGCGGTTTTCAACTCTTGCGCGAGTTGACTGTTCTTGGCGCTAAAGCCTTCTACTTGTTCGACGGTTTGATTGATGGCACGGGAATCTTCCAAGATCGTCTCGATGTTGCTTCGCAACTGTTCGGTAGCCTCGAGGAGTTTCTGCATTTCACTGGTGATGGTTCTGCTACCATCCAGCATTTCAGAGGAATTTCCCCGTACTTTTGCTGTCACAGCATTAATCTGACTCGTGGCTTCGAGGATTTGCCGCGAACCTTCATTTTGTTCACTCATCGCACTGGTAATTTCTTGTTCAAAGCGTCCCAAAATATCCAATTGTTCAAGGATGGCTTTAAAGGACTGGTCTGCCGCCGAAGAAACATCTTTCGCGGCTTGGATTCGTGCTTGAATGGTCTTAATATCATCCGCAATTTCGTGGGATTCTTTCGAAGATGATTCGGCAAGTTTGCGAATTTCGTCGGCAACGACGGCAAAACCACGACCGGCATCGCCAGCATGGGCGGCTTCAATGGCGGCATTCATGGCCAACAGGTTGGTTTGAGCCGCAAGACTATTGATGGCGGTATTCGCCTCGCGGAGTTTCTCAGAATGTCCGGCTACATCACCGATAGCACTGACCACACCGTCAATTTTCTTCCTGCCCTCATCGGAAACTTCAACGAGTTGGCGAAAGGCGTTGCCGAGTTTTTCCATATTCGCATTAACGGCGGCAATGTTGGCCATCATTTGCTCAATAGAAGCGGATGACTGCGTGACACTGGCCGCTTGGTCCGCGATTAAGCCATCCAAATTTTCGAGGTTTCGGACAATCTGTTCCGAGGTCGCCGTGGTTTCTGTGACACTGGCACTTTGATCCATCACCAGCTGGGAAGTTTGATCAACTTTATGGCCAATGTTATCAGCGGCAGTGTTGGTTTCTTGGACACTGCTTTGAAGACCCTTGCTGGTTTCATTGAGATTTTCTGAAGCTGTAAGGACCAAAGATACGTTTTGCCTCAGGGAGCTTACCATAGTTTCCATCGAACGGCCCAAAAGACCTAGTTCATCTTTTCGCTGAACTAAGCGAGACGAAAGCTGACTTTGGAGTTTTCCTGCGGCAATATCTTGAGCTGTCGTCCCCAAGGTTTTTATGGGTTGAACGATCGAACGCGCAAAAAATATGCCCAGCAACACGGACAAAAGCACCACGGCTACCAAAAGTCCGGCAAAGATATCTTTGAGGACTTGGGCCAAGGCTTGATTACTCTGGGAATTTTTTTGAGCCGAGGCCCGGTTTTGGGCGACCATTTGGTCAAATAACGTGTTGATCTTTTGGCTTAAAGGCTCTCCTGTCGAGTAATAGGCCTCACGAGCAACACTAAGCTGACCAGCCAAAACGGCTGTGATGACTTGGCTATCCATGGCTTGGTAACGCAAGAAATGCTCATTGAGCTGACTCAGCAGTCCCGCTGATTCCACGCTACGATTGTAGGTCTGGTAAGTCGACAAGGCATTTTTCACCGCAACTTCGGCAGTTTGTAAGCTGTCTTTGTCCTCTTGGCGCTCTTGCGGGGTTTGCGCATCAATAAATGTCATTCCCGCGATGCGAAGTTTTAAAAAGCCTGAGGTCAGGTCGTGGGAGGCTGCCAGACTTTGGACATCCTCTTGAAAAAGGTGCCGGTCGGCTTGGGCAATTCGGCTGACCCCCAGCCAGGCGGCGAGTCCAATCAATGCCCCCAGGATCATGACTGACAAAAAAGCTATCGCGAGTTTAGCACCGAGTTTCATAAGGCCCCCCTTTCTAAGCATAGTTAAACTCTGAGGGCTGTCAAGTTTTTAGAGGGGGGTGGGTAGGTTATGGTCTTTGTGAAAGTAAAGCCCCTACTCGGAGCGAAAGCTGAAACTGGTTTTCAGGGGAACTCAGAATGCCGACCCCTTGTTCGCGGGCCGCTTCGAGCATGTCGGGAGGGGCTGTGTGATTCCCAGTTAACAAAATGACCTCAATACCAGCCAACGAGGCGCAAGCTACGGTGTTTTTGTGAGCTTGAAGGGTGATGAGAACGCTATTGTCCGGAGCGTTGGCCATCACATCGCTCAGTAAATCGCTGGTATAAGCCGCTTCCAGGATTTGGGTAGGCTGTTTGGCCTCTAAAAGAACCTTCACTCCTGGGAGCAAGGCCAAATCACGAAAGGTCATGTTGCCTCCGCAGAGTTTGCTGAGTTTGAAGAGTTCGAGTTCAAGTAGATGACAGCCTTGACATGAGTTCCCTCGCCGAGTTGGGACTGAATATCAAATTCATCGGCGACGCGTTTGGTATTGGGTAAACCCATGCCTGCGCCAAACCCTAACGAACGAATCCAATCGTTGGCGGTCGAAAAACCTTCGGTCATAGCTTTGGTCAGATCGGGAATTCCCGGGCCTTTGTCGAAAGTTTCAATGACAGCTTGGGTGGGTGTCACTGAAAACACCATTTGCCCCCCAATGGAGTGGTTGACTAGGTTCATTTCCAGTTCGTAGCCAGCCACCGCAACCCGTCTTAAAGTCGGTTTATCGACACCTCTTTCCTGCAAGAGTTTTTTGATTTCTGTCGATGCTCTGCCGGCGTTCTCGTAATCGAATTGGCGAACAAGATAAACCTTTTCGAGCTGATCGGCGGGGGCCGGCACTTTCTGGCGGTTGACCTCGTTCTCCATTTCGGTAACGGTTTTATTCATTTCCATCAAAAGGCACGACATAATATCGCGGCTGGTGACAATACCCACCAGGGCATGTTCGCGGTTGATGACAGGAAAACGGCCATACCGGTATTTCTCAAAATAACTGATGGCAAAGCTGATGGGCATATCGTCTTCGAGGACTACGAGTTTCTTGGACATGTGCAAACCTGCCGGCGAATCAATGTAGCCTTGATCCAAGGCGCGGATGATGTCATCGACGCTGATGATCCCGACCAGCCGCTCCTCATCTACAATAGGGACTCCCGAAATCCGGTTTTCCCGCATCAGCCCTTGAATGGTCCTCAAGGGGGTATCCCGTTGTCCTTGCCAGACTTGGGTGGTCATCACGTCTTTCACCTTTAAACGGTAAATGAGTTCTAGCACTGACGAGGGGGACAGCAGGGTATTTATCGGAATCATAGACGGGGGGAGCTATGTTCTCCCAACCTCCAACAGGTTTCAAAACTAGGTAAGGCTGTCCTCAAAAGTGTCAGATCGAGCTTTCGACAGAGTTCCACCAGACCAGCTTGAGGGACTTTTCCATTGACCAGCACGATCCCACAGGCTCCCACCATATCCGCTGTCCTCGCGGTTTGCTCCGAGGGGAGAGAGGTCAGCAACAAAACTTCTTCGTCTTCGGTGACTAAAACATCACTCATAAGGTCACAAGCCAAAAAATGGCGAATCTGTTGAGTTTGAAAGTTTTTCCCTTGATGAAGGGTTTCGGCGTCGACGGCGTCGACGACGTCGGAAAAAGTCATGAAAGGGCCTCCAACGGCAGTGGGACTATCGTTCGTAGTTTATCTAATTATACAGCTGGAACTAAGAAGCGCAAGGGGAACTCAGGTGACACTTTTCCTAAGTCTCACATGGTGCTAGGATAACCCTATGCTACCGCAAACGAATGAAAGTCAATTAAAAGAATTGCAAGAACTGGACCGTCGGATAACCCGCTTGACCCGCATGAAAGCGGTCTTGGAATGGGATCAAGAAACAAATTTACCCCCAGACGGGGTTTTGGAACGTTCAGAACAACTCGCCTTGTTGGAAGGGCTGATCTACGAAGCGAAAACTTCGCCTCATTTAGGGGCTATTTCGACTGGACTTCATGAAGCTACTTTGCCCAGTGATATCGATAGAGCCTTGGTGGACCGTCTCTTTCGAGACTTTCAGCGTGCCTCAAAACTGTCGCAAGAATTTGCTGAACGGCGAGCCCGTTTGGTGGGGGTGGCTCAAAGTGCCTGGGCTCAGGCCCGCAAGGATTCTGATTTTCAGCAATTTGCCCCCTACCTGCGCCAATTGGTTGATCTGGCTCGCGAAACGGCAGACCGGGTCGGTTACACAGAAGAGCCGTATGATGCGCTTTTAACAGAATATGAGCCCTTTACCACAACCCGTGAACTCCGGCAAGTCTTTGACGAGTTAGAGCCAGGCGTTAGTCGGCTCACGGCACGAATTCAAGAGGCCGACCCTATTGACTCGTCCTTTTTGTACAAAAAATATCCACGTGACCGTCAAGAAGCCGTCGTCCGAGAAATGATGAACCTCTTAGGGTTTGATAGCCGAGCGGGACGACTGGATACGACGGCACACCCGTTTTGCACAACCCTGGGGGGACGCGATGTCCGCATTACAACGCGTTGGGACGAAAACTTTTTTAATATGGCATTCTTTGGGGCCATCCATGAAACCGGCCATGCCTTGTATGAACAGGGGTTTGATCCTCGTTTAGCCGAAACCTCTTTAGCCGCAGGGACCTCGTTAGGGCTTCACGAAAGCCAGTCTCGTTTCTGGGAAAATATGGTGGCAAGGTCCCGTCCTTTTGCGGAATATTGCTTTCCGCTGTTGCGTCGGCATTTTCCTGAGTCTTTAGCCGGGGTTGA
>JAJXWL010000028.1 GCA_021781625.1 bacterium | reverse complement strand
ACGAAAACGAATCATTTGTTCCGGCTCGCCTTTTTGAAAGTTGGCTTTGAGGTCAACTTCGTCAGCTTGATGGGTAAAGTCATAATACACAAAGGTAACGGTGCGGTCTGAGATCAACGGGGTTTTTTGATTCCCCAACCAGGAATTCCAAACTCGAACAAGGTCATCATCACTACCGTGGGCAGGCCAATGGTGAAACAATTCTATCAGCCTATCGTCGGTTTCATCAGAACTCAGGGCCAACACATGATGCAAGTACACCGGCTTAGGCCCCGTACAAGAGGCAAAGGAAAGACCGGCTAACAAAACGAGAAGCAGTCTCATGGCCGAAAAGTACTCCTGAAAGCTAGCTCTTGTCAAAGCAGACCCTTGCCAAAGCTGGGGAAAACCGTCACAACAAGGCTATGGAAAGAACGTTTTGTTTGATTAAGCCTGATGGCGTCCGCCGCGGAGTGGTAGGCCAGATTTTAGAGCGCTTTGAGCGCAAGGGGTTAAAAATTGTTGCCCTCAAGTTAATGACCCCTAGTTCAGAACTGGCAGGACAACATTATACCTACGAAGATATTGCGGTCCGTCACGGGGAAGCCGTACGTAATGCTTTGATCCAGTTTTTGACCTCGGGGCCCGTGGCGGCCTTTGTGGTAGAAGGGGTGAGTGCCATTGAAAACGTGCGTACGCTCTGCGGGGCGACAGAACCCCTTAAAGCGGCACCGGGAACGATCCGAGGCGATTTTGCCCACCATACTTTTGCATTAACTAAGTCACTCGGAGAATCCGTCCGCAATCTGATACATGCCTCGGCAAATGCCCAAGATGCTGAACGAGAGTTGGCTTTATGGTTTGCCCCCGCAGAACTGGTAAATTACCGACGTGCGGACCAAAATGAGCATTTTCTCGATTAAGCTCAGCCCATTTTCGACTAAGCTCAGCCCACAAGCTTAAGGTTTCAACGCTTTTAAAGCTTCCACAAACCGGTGGGCCCAAGTTTCGGCTAACGTCAGGTCCAAGCCGGCAAGGGTATCGAGCTTAAGTGACGGTAAAAGGATGCGGGCCCCTTGGTTTCGCATCCGTGTTTCGAGAATCTCAACGGCTCCGCAGGGAACGGGGTAGCGGGAACTGCCGCAACCCAAAGCCGCTGACGGTAAGCCTTGAAAGTCCCAGTCCCGCCAGCTCCGCTCCAACTGATCCCATTGAGGATGAAGGTCGCCAACGCCGTAGGTGGGGCTGGCAGTAAGGAGGAAAGGGTGTTCTCGAGGGTCTCCTTGGTACTCGGCTACGTTGATCAGTTCGACGGAAAACCCTGCGTCGCCGAGAACCTCGGCAACAGTTTGGCAAACTTGAAGGGTTCGGCCTGTGCGACTGGCCCACACCAAAAGCCCGGGCTTGGGGGAAAGGGATTTGTCTTCGCTGGTCATAGTTTCACCTGGAAAAGGCTCAACAGAAGCGCAGAGCTCCCCGTCAAAGCGATGAATAGCCACCCCCCAGGGGTAGTCCTCAGACGAGCGGTGGCGGGCTGGGATTCCTCGACTTGGTAGGCTGTTTCAAGGAGTCGGTCTAGGCTAGACCAAAAGTTTTTAGGGTCAAGAGCTTTTCGGACTTCGAGCAAACGTTCGTAGTAGGCAAAAGTTTGCCCCCACAACTGTCCCCAGGCCCCTGGAAACTTTAAATGACGGCTGACAGAGGCCAGGGATAGAAAGATCAAGCCACACAAGGTGAGCCCCTTAGCCAGTCCTTCACTCAAAGCTCCTTCCGTAATTAGAAAGTTGCCCCACTGAAACAGCACCTTGCCAAAGGGGACAAAGAGATTAAAAACTGTCACAGAAAGGACTAAAAACGCAAAGTATAAAAAACGGATTTTTTTTCCTGCCGCGAGAGCTAAGACCGCACCCAGCCCGGTCAAAGTTAGCCTAAGTAACCAGTTTTGACTCAACGCTAAAAGCGCGATCAGGCCAAGGCCCCAGACCAGCCGAGTCCCTGGGGCGATATAGCGATGCAAGTGATCAAGCCGTGCCATACGCGACCTTTTTCCACCATTGTGACTTTTGTGTAAAAGTTTGAGCCATCAACCCGATCGCAAGACCGCTTCCAGTCCCCAACCCGTAGAACAAGGGGGCAATCACCAGCGAGGTGGGGCCAAAAATGAACTGGATCGACAAAAGGATTTGCACGGTATTGCTGGCCAAGGCTCCCGCCAAACCGAGGCTGACCAGCGATGATCGACGTCCCAGGAACGAAAAACGCCTGAAAAGGCGGTGCAAACCGACCATGACGAAAAACGAGGCCGTCGAACCGGCCAAAGAAAATAAGAACACATAACTCGCCAACGTGCCGTTGACCAGGGCTTGGCCTGCCACTTTGAGGGCTAACAATAAGGCGAGCTCACGAAAGCTCAAGGTATCTAAACCGGCTAACAGGGGCAGGTTGGCTAAACCTAAACGAAAAAATGGCACTGGTTTGGGAAAAAGGTATTCGATGGTAGAGAGAAACAGCGACAAGGCCCCTAAAAACGGGAGGAGTCGAGGTTCGACACGGGGTGAGACCTTAATAGGTTGTGGCATCTAACCCTCCAACCGGCGGAGTTCCGCTGATGCGAACAAAAACGTGGTTCGGCAGGCAGGCAACCCATTGGCCTACCCGAGAAATCTTCCCCATCTCGATGCAAATTTTGTTTTTACAGGGGGAATCTGAAACCCAGACCTGTGAGGGCTGTCCTGTCTTGGCCTGGACTTGGACATCGGTAACTCCTAAAGGACCCAAAGCTTCAATGGTGCGCGTCGTTGTTAAGGGGTAAACCCAGACACCTTGATCGGTTTGAACCTCTAGTCGAGGTTGGGTAGCGGAAGGGGATGCCACGGCCCAGGCAGTGACAGAGGTCAACAGAAGTCCCACCGCTAACCAGACGAAATCAAAAAACTTCATTCTTTTTCTGTTGTATCACAAGGGGGGCGTTTAACCAAGAAGTGCGTTTAACCAAGAAGTGCGTTTAACCAAGAAGCCCTGCAAGAAAAAGCATGAACCACTTTGCGAAGCGAGGTTTTCCGAATACTTTGGAGAGACCGTAGAAACAGGAATACGCCGTCACAGGAGGACGAGGATGACAGAATGGAATTTAGAGCGGATTCTTCCCCGACTTCTCGAAAGTGGTCGTTTAGCCCTGTCTTATTTCGACGCCCCGGTGAAAGAGTTTAAAAAAGATCATTCGATTGTGACCGTAGCCGACCGTTCCGTAGAAGCCTTTTTAACCGAAGAGTTCAACCAGCCTCAGCAGGGCTCGTTTGTCTTGGGCGAAGAAACGATCGAAAGCCAATCTGAAGAATACCTGGCACGGGCCTTCGAGCAAGACGCCTGGGTGATTGATCCTATCGATGGAACGGCCCCGTATGCAAACGGTTTGCCGACCTGGGGTGTTTCTTTGGGGTGGATGCGTCAAGGCGTGCTGAAAGAAGGAGCGGTGTTTCTACCCGCCTTAGGGGAATTGTATTATACCGATAAAGGGCAAGTGTTTCGTGAAAAAACCGGAAGTGACCCTGATCTTTGGAAAAGTCGACCGGGGACCCCACAGAAACTCACTTCGCCACCTCCAGAACTTTTGCCAGGGAGCATGCTGTCGATCAGTCAACAGTTATCCCGACGCGGCAATTACCGCCTGCCGTTCTACATCCAAGTCACAGGTTCGACCGTCTACAATTTAGTCAAGTTGATCTCTGGCTCTTATAGTGCTGCCGTTACCAAGTTTAAACTTTGGGATTTTGCCGCCTGTCTCCCGATGGTTGCCAACTTGGGATGGGTGATGGAGTTTCACGGGGGGGGAACCATGGGCTTGGATATGAACGCGGGTGTACTACGCCGTCATATCAACGACCCCAACCGCTGGGAAGCCAGGGATGAGGTGATTTTTGCTCCAACCAGTGAGGCCGCGGCTTATTTAAGAGCTGGGACTTCGCCGGAATAAACTTTGGTCAGCACCTCGGGTAACTCTGCAAGATTTCGAATGACTGCGGTAGGATGAACTTGCGGAATGACCGGTTCTTCACCTTGCACAAACCAAATGCTGGGGATTCCGGTGTTGTTGGCTCCTTGAATGTCACTGGTCAGGCTGTTGCCCACCATAACAAAGCCTGGGGCTGTCGGGTGCTTGGCGCGAACAATCTCGAAAATGCGGGGGTCAGGTTTGCCGATTCCATGATCACCCGAGACGGTCACACTAGAAAACCAAGACTCTAAACCGCATCGGTGTACTTTGCTCCATTGCAACTCGGGGGCGCCATTCGTGAGCAGGGCAAAGTCCCAAGCGGGACTGAGAGCCGACAGCACCGAAGCGGCTTCGGGGAACGCATAGTACCGTCGTCCTCTCAACGAGGCAAAATCCTCAGCAATGGCTAGGATCAAGTCAGGATCCGTAAAGCCAAATTCTCGTAAGGTTTGTCCCCAGGCTTGTTGGCGATAACCGGGGATATCTCTTCGTAAAGCGTTAAGTTCTGGACTTGCGCCGCCAAAATCTCCCCATAAGCCTTCTTGGGCACTGATCCCGATTTGTCGGCACCAGGAGTAGGACGGGAGGGCTTCGAAGGCGGACTGTGAAGTTCTTTGAAAGACCTTCCAAAAGGATTCGGGTTCTACCCCGAGAAAGGCTGTACAAAAGTCGACAGCTCGTCGGGTCATGAGGTCTTGAACAATCAACGTATCATCTAGATCAAAAATCACAACGGGTTTCATGGGTAGTTCACCATACCCGAAAGGCGCTTATTGGACAACGAGGTAAGCTCCGTCACCCGAAGCGGGAGTAAAAGCGGCCCCCTCCACCGGTTGGACCGAAACCACCACCATGGACGGTGAAGCTTGCGTCACTCGACCCCTCGCGACCAGATCGTCGGCAGTGCCCCGGCGATGATGAATTTCAATCATTTGACCGACTTGAGCTTGAACCCTAGTCAGCGGCTCAATCACGGCGGTGTTGCCATCCAGGTTGACAATAGAGCCGACAAAGCGAAGGGTAGAGGTGTCGATTTTAGCTTCAATAGCCCCTTTGCCAAGAAGGTTTTGTATCGCCATCAAGACCTCGCGATACTTGGTGTCGTCTTGGGAAAGTGAGTTGGCTTTGTCTTGCGCGGCTTTGGCATCCGCATTATTCCCCTGTAGGTATGAGGTAAACGAAAGAACATCGTCGAAGGCTTGATGGCGGACTTTGGTGGGGTCGTAGGGCTTTGTTCCGGCATTATAGATGGCCAGGGCACTGTCAAAGTTCGGGAAGAGAGTTTGGGCGTCTTCTGTAGCAAAAGTTTGTAAAAAGTCTTTGGTTGCGTCGTCAAAACGGGGTGCGCCCGGAGCTTTGAGGGCGCTAAAGGCGGAATCTTGGTACTTGTGATACAAAGCGGCGAGGGTATTCCACTTGGTTTGATAGGGTAGGAGAGAGGCCACTTGTTTTTCGAGTTCAGCGGTTTTGCCGCTTTGGTCACCCGTAAGGTTTTTGATCTTGGCGAGTTGAGCTTCGTCTTTGGCGATCTCGTCCTGATAGGCTTTCCATGCCGCATTGATGCCATCTTTCAAGGCTACCGAACTGACTCCGGAATGCAGAAGTTCTAACTCTGCGGCAGGACCTTTTTTCACGGCTAAGGCCTTGGCCTGCGCCAGGAGTGCTTCAATTTGAGCTTGTTCTCGTCGTGTTTGTTCTTCGCGTAAGAGCTGGAAGGCGTGTTCAATTTCGGGAACTCGGCTTACCGCCAGAGCCGCTAAAGCGGCGCGCTGGTCAGCTTTGGCTTGATCGGCTTGTTTCATTCCTTGAAGGAAGGCTTCGAAGCGAGGGTCCTTACCTCCGTTTTTCATGGCATTCAGAGCAATCTGTAAGGAGGCGGTGACGACAAGTCCCGTTTGAGCCCTCTGTTGCACGGCGGTCAAGTCGGCTTGCTCGGCCTGTCGGTACAATTCTTTTAAATTATTCAGTGCCGTTTGGGCTGTGATGAGATGACCTTCCAGAAAGGCACGGTGCAGTTCCTTGTATAAGGCCGAACTTTGGCGAAATAAGAGGTCCAGCTCATCGCGCTCGCGTTGCAATACGGCCAGTCGTTTTGCCACAACTTCTGCCTGACGGGTTTGGGTGGAAGCGTTGGATTGGGCTGAATTCAATTGATCTTGAAGGGCTTTGAGCTCACGAGACCTCTGATCAATTTGCTCTTGCGCTTGTTGTCGGAATTGTTGAAGTTGACGTTCAAATTCGGCATTTTTTTGGGCTTCAAGCGCTTTAAGCCGCTGTTCAACTACCGCTGGCGAAAGTCCTTCCGCGAGCAATTTCTGGCGTTCAGCCTCTAGCTGTTGTTCAAGTTCGGCCTTAAGTTTTTTGGTTCGCTCGTCGACTTGAGCGTTCATCGTGAGGGTTAAGTGTTCTTTTTCTTGGGCAAGACGGGCCAAGTTGTCTTGAATAGAGCGGATCTCTTGGTTTTTCTCTGCGAGCTTGGCTTGGGATTCTTCCATCACCTTGGCCAGCAGGGTCCCTTCCGCCGAAAAAAGCTGATTCGTTTTAAGACTAAGGGTTTGTTGGCGCGATTTAAACCAGGCATCGGCGGCAAACCACCCCCCGGCAATTAAAAGAAGAGCGAGAACATTGATCAAAACGGGAAAAAAAATACCACGTTTACGAGGCTTGTAGGCCTCGTAGTCTGTTGACGACAGCCGAGAGGCGTTTGCCACCTGGTCAATCTCTTCGAGAATCTTGCGTCGTTCATCCTCGCTATACATGGACTCCATGTACGCTTGTTCGGAATCTAAGATTGGTGGCTGTGCATTGCTCATAACGTCTTACCTCACTTTCGGCCAAAAACACTAAGAAATAAAGTCCTTCAGTGAGCTTTCGTCAGTGCCGATTCTGTCAGAAGAATGAGTATCCGCCTCAAAATCATTTTGATCGTTCTTCCTCTTTTAACGGCCACCTTGATGTTGACGGGCTTTGCGGCGGTGTTTTCTGCTGAGACGGGTATTACCAAGGTTGCCATCGAATTTTTGGGGTTTAAAGCCGAAGAAGTCAAAAAGAACGCCGACAGCCAGTGGAATCTGCTGGTAACCAACCATTTAACCAGCAATCCGCAGTACGTTGAGGTGACCAAACAGGCTGTTCAGAGTTTTGCTAAAAGCGTGATTCGTTCGGACACCGAACTGATTTTTGCTTTGGATCAAACCGGTAAGGTGGCGATGTCGACCCGACAGATTAAATGGTTGCCGGGCGAGTTGACGGCTTTGCGCACCATGGAAAAAGCCAAAATAACCGGGTGGCAGACCTTTACCTCCGAAGGGCGCGAACGTGTTGCCCAAATCTTCTTTTTTGAACCTTTTGGCTGGTATGTGGTGGTTTCAGAAGCTCGAGACACCTTTTTCCAGGGTGTGCGGGAAATCAATCTTCAAAATTATTTGATTCTTGCCGGCTCTTTGATCTTTTCGTTTTTACTTATGCTGTTCTTTTCGACGTACCTGACCCGACCCGTATCGAAGATGGTCAGGACCATGCGTGAGATCATTCAGGACAACAACTTAACTCGTCGTGTCGATGTGGAGTTTCAAGACGAAATTGGACGGATGGCCCAAACCTTCAATTTGATGTTATCTGAGTTGGAACGGGCCTATGGGCAAATCAAAAACTTTGCCTATCAGTCGGTTTTGGCCAAAAAGACCGAACAGAAAATTCGCAATATTTTTCAAAAATACGTTCCCGCCGACGTCATCGACGAAGTTTTGGGTAATCCTGAGTCGATGCTCACCGGCGAGAATCGTCAGGTAGCGATTTTGTTTTCAGATATACGAGGCTTTACCACGATTTCAGAATCTATGAGACCAGATGAATTGGTGACCTCGCTCAATAGGTACTTTTCGTTGATGGTCGATATTATCGTGGCCCGGAACGGAACGGTAGACAAATATATCGGCGATGCCATTATGGCCTTGTTTGGTGCCCCCATCCGAAGCGAAAACGACTCACTTTTGTCGGTTTTAGCTGGGTTGGAAATGGCTCAAGCGTTAGAAGTTTTTAACGACGAGCAGAAAGCGAAAGGGAAAAAAGAATTTCACATTGGCATCGGGATCAATTACGGTGAAGTTACAGTGGGGAACATCGGGTCCGAAAAAAAGATGAACTATACCGTTATCGGAGATAATGTGAACCTGGCGTCCCGCTTAGAAGGTTTAACTAAGAAGTATAAGCAAATGTTGCTATTCTCAGATTCTGTGTACCAAAGGGTAGGCCGTTACGTGTACTGCCGGATGGTGGATAAAGTGGTCGTCAAAGGGAAAACTCACGGCGAGAACATCTACACCGCTCGCCGAACCCTCAATGAGTTAGAAAAGACCGGCTGGGCTACCTGGCATTCAGGTCTGGACGCCTATTATCGCCGTGATTTTGCCAGGGCTCGTGCCTTGTTTTTAGAAGTCGCAGAACGTTGGATACCTGGTGATACCCTGGCCTTGGACTTTGCCCAACGAGCGGCAGGTTTTCAGGTCACCCCCCCCGAGCCGGGGTGGGTCGGCCTCGAAGTCATGCACGAAAAATAACTCTGTGCACGAAACAGAAATTTCCTGCTCAGGAAATGAAAAAATTCTGCTCAGGAAACGAAAAATTCCTACTCGGGAAATGAAAAAATTCCACTCGGGAAATAAAAAATTCCTACTCGGGAAATTGGCCAAATAAAAACCACCCCATCGATAACGTTAAAGATGGGCTTCAGACGTTAAAAGGGCCAGAAAGGCAAGGAGGGCCGTGGTAAGTGAAATCCCCGCCCCCAGTTTGTCCGCATCGACAAGGCGTTGGTTGTAGGGTGAGGAAGGCGTTGTCGTTGCTCCCGCTAAAAAGAAAAGGCTACCGGCCGCACTGGCAAGGGTCACCGCCAGGCTAGCGTCCCGAAGGGGGTGCCATAAGTTCGAAGCGAGGGAATTCGTGTGCGAGGACTTTGGTTTCGGGAGATTAGCCAGGGCCACATCCCGAAGGGCTTCGGTTCTCAAAGCCATGGTATCATCACCAGTTTCGTGGTATTTCTTTTGCAATTCTTTGAGGGTAGCCAAGTCTGAAGCAGAAAGGGTGCGTCCATCGACAATTTGTTGGGCTGCGGTATCAAAGACTTGCCGCAGGGTCATCCGGGTTAAATCGAGAGAGTCGGCCAAAGCTGTCCCCGCCAACCCTGCGGCTAGAAGAAAAATCAGAAGGGGCTTCTTCATGGCGCACTTCCTTTCGCAGCGGCCGCAATTTTGTCCTCAAGAACTAAAATTTGGTGTTCGATTTCTGGACGGGCAAATAAAGGATCGAGAAAAGCCATGTGCTGGAGATGGTACAAGGCGCGGACATAGTCGCCAGAAGCCTCTTCAAGATCTGCGGCCGCTTTGCAAGCTTTATCATAATAGGCGGCTTGTTGCAGAACATCGGCCACCAGCCGAAATTCTGACAAAGCCAAGGTGCGTTCCCCTTGTATCGCATGAATCCTACCTAAGAAAAACCAAGAACCGGGGGTCTGACTGGCCTCGGGGTAGTCGTGCGTGACTTGGGTAAAAGCGGCGGCGGCAGCCTCGAGTTTGCCAGATAAAAGGAAATCTTGTCCTTCTTGGAAGAGTGTTGAGGCCACATGCCGGGCTTGGGGTAAGGGAGCCGGGAGGGCATGGCTTTCGTGAAGAAAGCGGATTTTGGCGGCATTCAAGCTAAAGGCCCACAGAACATCGCCAAGGGTCAGTCCCCAGCTGGTGACGGTGGCCGGTGAAAACGGAAAGGCTTGCCCTCGGTTGACCGTGGCATCACCCAAAGTAGCCAGAATGCTCAGGGTGGACAGGACGGGAATACTCCAGGCGGTGGCTTCTAATAAAGGCTGATCCGGAAATATGGGGTCAAGGTGGATTTTGCCCTGAACCGTTTTAAGCTCCCAGGGGCCCGAGGGAATGGAAAACTCTTTGCCTTCGGTGTCAATACTTTGGCCGGATTGCCAGAGGTGTGAATTTTCAGGAAAAGCCAGCGTGACCGTAGAGGGGTCGAGCGAAACAGGAATGACCACAATTTTTCCAGGGAGGAGGTCAATGGTTCTCGACCAGCTTTGGTACCCTTTTTTCGAAAGCTTCACGGTGTGTTGCCCCGGAGGTAACCCCGACAAGTACGAAGGTGTTGCCTGGGTTAAGGGGTGCCCATCCCATTGGATAGCCGCCCCCAGTGGTGTGGACTCGAGAAAAACTCCTGCCGTAGAGGAGGCCGTGGGAGCGGTCAAACTTTGTGCGGCAAGGGAACCGCTCCAAAGCAGAGCCAACACCCAAGGGGCCACAAGGCGCTTCATGTTCTTCACTATAACTCAGCTGGAGGCTTCACGCCAGCGACCTGGGGCCGGATCAGGCTTGTTCCCAAAAAGTAAGTTTCAAACGACTCGTCGCGAACCGCCTTGGGACGAAGAATCTTGGTTTGCCGAAATAAGCTATTCAGGCGTTCCAGCAAGGCTTTCTCGTCACCGCCCTGAAAGATTTTGGCTAAAAGACTGCCGCCGGGAACCAGAACCTGTTCGGCCACTTCGATCACTCGTTCTACTAAGCGGTAAGAACGGGCCGTGTCTACGGTGCGGTTTCCGGTAGTGGAGGGGGCGGCATCGGACAAAATTACCTCGAAAGGGCCTTTGTCCTTGAGGATGTTCAGGGAACTTTCGTCGAACAAATCGCCTTGGAAGAAAAACGCATTAGCCGGGAAAGTCTTAAGCTTGACGGGAGCGAGATCAATGCCGACCAAAAAGCCTGTCCCTTCCAGCAGTTTGAGGGTGTACAGCGACCAGCTTCCTGGGCTAGACCCCACATCCAGCACGCGAAGATTCTTTTTCAGAAGCCCGGTTTTCTGTTGAATTTCTTCGAGCTTGTAGACCGAGCGGGCCGGGTAACCTTCCCGCTGAGCCTTTAACGCATAAAAATCTGGTTTTTCACGTCCCATTTTCTGCGGACTCCTTGACGGTCGGTACCCTTACAGGCGAAATTCGCGCCATGACCATCGACAAGTATACCCAAAGGCTAGAAAAGATTGAAGCTTCTTTAACCCGTGTTTTACCCCCCTCAGCAGACGCGGCTTGGCTTTCGGCTGTGGCGGGAGAATCCCTCCTGGACGTCCGCCCCGAGGCTTTTAACGATATCACAGCTCCGTCGTGGGCCCTTTTGAAGAGAGGTGGAAAACGTTGGCGGTCTTTAGTGATGGTTTTGGGGTACGAACTGGCAGGGGGAGAAGCTGAAGATATTTATGAGCTGACTACCCTTGTGGAACTCCCGCATACTGGAAGTTTGATCATCGATGACATCGAGGACAAGGCCGTTGAAAGGCGCGGGGGGCCAGCTATCCACCTGCAGTTTGGTATAGATAAGGCCATCAACGCCGGGAACTTTTTATATTACGAACCAACCTATTTGATCGAACAGAGTCGTTTGGACGACGCCGTCAAGCTTCGTTTGCTGGTCTGCTACTTAAGGGTCATGAGACGCCTGCATTTTGGGCAGGGCCTGGATATTCAGTGGCATAACGATCACGATTTTATTCCCTCGCGTTCTGAGTACCTGAGAATGTGCCGCTACAAAACAGGCGCTTTATCTCGTTTAGCCGCCGAAATTGCCTTTGCGTCAGCTGGCCGGTCAGACCTGGAAGCCGAGGCCTTTGGACGCCTTTGGGAAGACATCGGGGTGGGGTTCCAGATCTTAGATGATGTGAAAAACTTGGTTTCTGGTAACCCTGGGAAGCAAAGGGGTGACGACATTGTAGAGGGCAAAAAAAGCTTGCCCGTCTTGTGTCATGCGGCGGCAACTCCCCAAGCCGGACGGGATGTCTTGGAAATTTTTCGTCTCGTGGAGAGTTTGCGGACTGCTGGAAAGCCCTTTCAAACAGAAGTGGAAAGGGCCATTACCTTGATGGAGAACTCTGGAGCGATTGATGAGGCAAGAGCCCTGGCAGAAAGCCTTTTGTCGCGTTCGGCAGCTCTTTTGCGTTCGGGTTACCCCAACACTGAGGCGAGACAAAGTCTGGAAGACCTCCTAGAAAGCTTTTTCCAGGGGGCTAATCGATGAGTCCCCAGTTGAACAAGCGGCCTTTTTGGCAAAGACTCCTGCCCTTTCGGTATTTTTACGCGACGCTTGGGGTGATCGCCCTCAACCTGCTGGTGTTTTTGTGGAATCAGATGGACCCCAATAGTCGCGGCTTACTGGCCTTAAATGCGACCGCTGTGTGGGATTATGGGGCCTGGTGGCAGGTATTTACCTATATGTATGTGCATGCCAACTTGACCCATATTCTGTTCAATATGCTGGGTTTGTTCTTTTTTGGTTTAGCCTTAGAACACAATTTAGGAAGCTGGGAATTTCTTTTGTTCTACCACGTGGTGGGCTTACTATCAGGGGCCTTTTCTTTGGGGTTGTATTCGCTTCTTGGCTCGGATGTTTGGTTGATGGGGGCTTCTGGGGCCATTTTTGGCGTCATGTTGGCCTATGCGACCTTTCGTCCCAATGACAGGGTGTTGGTTTTTTTTATCCTTCCCCTAAGGGCGATCACCATGGTCCTGGCCTTTACAGTTTTTGAGGTGGTCTCGCAAATCATGAATCCATACTCGGGGATCGCCCATTTAACGCACTTAGCGGGGTTCTTTTTTGCCTTTTTCATCCTTTGGGGCCGCTATGGGGTGAATCCCTGGCAAGTGATTCGGCATCAAGACAAGTTTTTATGAAATTTTTATGAAAAGACCCTACGATGAATAAACTGGTTTTGACCTGCCTTTTGCTGGGCTTTACGAGCGTTTTATGGGCACAGTCCGATCTTGGGGTTGATATGCTTCAGGCAGAAGTCTGGGCCCCTTTAACAGCCCAAAATCCTGGTGAGTTAACCCCACCTCCGCCACCTTCTACGTTGCCGATACAGCTTTTAAAAGAGGCTCGCTGGCTCCTTTCGGGAATGATCTTTGGTTGGCATTTTGTGTATGTGCCCTCGGATAAAACTCGGCAAGTCAAGGAAGTCC
>JAJXWL010000246.1 GCA_021781625.1 bacterium | reverse complement strand
CTCGGGCAGCATCAGGTCTAAAACCACCAGGTCAACCTCTGGCCTAAGGCTGGCTTCCATGCCCTCGGGTCCCCGTTCGGCGGTTTGAACCGTAAAACCGGCGGCTTCTAAGTAGTCTTTCTCTAGGTTCCGGATCGCTTCATCATCTTCGACGAGTAAGATGGTCATTCGTCCTCCTTATCGGGGAAAAGTGGTGCCAAGGGCAGCCAAAGAGTAAATTCGCTTCCGGTACCCAAAATGCTCGATACGGTGACTCGTCCGCCATGGTCGTTCATGATTCGCTGAACAATGGCCAGACCTAAGCCGGTACCGGGAATGGATGAAGTTCTGGCGGCATCCTCGCGGTAAAAGCTGGTAAAAATCTTGGGTAGGGCCTCAGCAGAAATCCCTTTTCCTGAATCGGCGAGGCTGATTTTGACATAGGGTTCTTCAACCCAGGCTTTCCAGGTCCACGTGACCGAGTCACCCCGTTTGAACTTGAGGGTGTTTTCGGCCAAATTAACAAAAACCGTACGAAGCTTGGTGACATCAGCCTGAACAAAAACTGTCTCAGAGGGGAGCTTTTCTACAGAGAGCGTTAACCCCCGTCGACTTCCATCCAGCGAGAGTTCTTCGGCGGAATCGGCTAAAAAGGCTTGCAGGTTGATTCGCTGAAAATCGTAGGGGACGGCGTTACGGTCGAGGTTTGATAAAAAAAACAACTCCTGTGCCATGCGCTCTAAATCACGGGCTTTGGTCGAGATAATTTCAAGGTAGTTACGCCGCTTTTCTTCGGTATTCGCGACGCCTTCAAGAATGCCGCGGGCGTACCCCCCTATCGCAGTAATGGGCGTGCGTAGATCATGGGCAATGTGCGAGATCAGCTCTTTGCGGTCGGCTTCGTAACTGAGCGCAAGCTCACGGTTAGCGGCCAAGGTTCGGCGCATAGTTTCGAAACTGGTGAACAGGGGGGTCCATTCGTCTTGGCGCCGCCGAGAATCTTCGGGAGGCTCGAGTTTGCCATCGGCTATACGTTCGGCGGCTTGACGTAGACGTTCCAGAGGGTTGAGAACCTCGCGGAGAATGAGGCCGGTGAACAAGGTGTCCAGAACAAGTAAGGTCATCGAAAACGTAAAAATCAGCCAAAAGGTAAAGGTGTGAAGTTCTTTGTCCCAGTTACTGCTGTTCCACAAAACCGTAACGGCACCCGGGGTGCCATCCGAAAAGCGAAAATTGAGGTTCCCAATGATTTTAAAAGGGCTGTGAATACTTCGGGGGGGGCGAAAAGAGCCAAAAATCGGTAAGGGCGGGAGCTTGTGATCTTTGAGAAGTCTGCCCATCACAAAGAGTCGGCCTTCTTTACGCACAACGAGCCCCGCATTCGCCGTCGCTAATTCTTGATCCCATTTTTGAAAGATAGCAGGGTCCGCGGGCAATCCCTGCGGGCTTAGGGAAAGAACATTGATGCGCTGGGTGACGACAAAGGCCCGATGGACGGCGTCGCGAAAGTTGGGCGACCGTATCATTGTTTCAAAAAAGTGAGGTGAACCATGTCGTTCGGCCCGGCTTTCGTCCTGCATGATTCCCGAAAAGGTGGTTGCCACGACTACCAAGACGACCACTGGGGCAACTCCCATGAGTAAGTTGGACAAAACGAGTTTTGCACGCAGAGTCAAGGTTCCTCAGCCTCCTTTTTTGGTTCTAAACTAACCTATTCTTTGTGGGTAAATTCATAAATTTTCTTAAATCGGCGATACTTTGATGGTTTTTAATAAATCTTTAAGCGCCAAGGGCTGACGAGACAGAGTAGGATCATTAAATTAACGAGCAGGTAGGGCATGAATGAAGAGGTTGGCATGGGGCTTGGTTCTTTTGGGAACCTTCCACGCTTGGGGACAGACCTTGCCTCAGCTAACGCTGAGTGACGCTGTCCGTCAGGGCTTAAAAAACGGACCGCAGAGCGCCATTTTGGCAAACGTGCTGTCCACATCACGCTTAACGGTCGAAGCCGCTCGGGCACATCGGTTGTTTTCGATGACGGGGAACCTCAACTATGGCCTTTCGGACAGCGCTGGCGACGCCTTGGTGGTGGCGAGGACCAACCCGATTTTGCCGCCTTTAACCACGGCTACGGGGTATGGGCAGTCTGGAACGACACTATCTAACACGCCCATACCGCAAACGATGGGGGGAACCCTTTCAGCAGCTTCGGCGGGCACCGCCTTGTCTACGACCGCCTCAAGGACGTTTCAGCAATACCAAGATGGGTCCAGCACTGACTACGGTTCCCTCGGGGTTAACCTGTCGCAAACAATCTGGGACGGCTACCCGGGAGGACAGTCCCAGGCCACCGTCGATTCTGATCAAATCCAATACCAGAACGCTATCCTAACCGACCGAGCTAACCGCATCAGCCAAGTCTTCGGTATTGAACAAGCCTACTACAACCTGGCTTCTGCTCAAGAAAATCTCGACTTGCTAAAAAAGACGTTGGAACAGCGTCAAAAGCAATACGATATTGTCAAAATCAACGTTCAGGTCAGCAAAGCCACCCAAGTTGACCTAGAACAAGCGGCGGCTAACCTCAATTCCGCAAAAGTAGGACTCGAAGGCGGCCAAGTCACCCTTCAGGTAGCTCGTATGACTCTGTCGGCTCTCATTGGGAGGCCAGCCGATGCTGTTTACCAGGTGGATTCTCCACCCATGCCGGCTCTTCCGGTAAGTTCCTACCAACAGGCTTGGGAGACCGCTTTGGCCCATAGGGTAGAACCTCAGGAATATGCCCTGTCCAAGCAAGCGGCTTTGTTGAATAAAACCTTGGTGTTAGCACAAAACG
>JAJXWL010000245.1 GCA_021781625.1 bacterium | reverse complement strand
CGTTCCTGCCAGGTGAGACCTTCCCGTTGTTTTTCACGGGCGGCTCCCCAGCGAAAAGATTGAAAGCCAAAGAAAAGTTGTTGAAGAATTTCTGATAAAGGTAAGATGGTATGAAGAGGGTCATCCTGCGGAAGCAGTTCTGAACCTTTGGGGAACTCGACCAGAGGTTGGTAGTAAGCAATCAGATCTGGTTTCTTTTCAAGGTTTAACCACCCCGCTCGAGGAAAGAACTGATCGAGCAACTCAAACCCATGGGCACCTAAGCCTTGCGGAGAAGCCTCCTCTTCTTCTTCAGGTGCCTCGGTGGTCTTGGCTTCCGAGGGTATAGATTCAGGTCGGCTCGGGGCTTCAACGAGCAAGTCGGACTCTTTAAGCCCGGCTAACGCCAACAGTTCCGCTTGCTTATCAACATAAAAGGCGTCTTCTTCAAGAAAATGATTACTGAGCATTTTCAGCAAGACTGGGTGTAAGCGGTGGCGGAGGTTTTGAAACGTAAGGGGAAGAGCTTCACGGGCTACAGAAAACCAGGTCAGTAAACGCTCTCGTTCCAGCTTGACCACGACATAGAGCCGGGCAAACTCGTACATCTTCGTTAAAGCCGGTAAGAGGTGTAGGTGCATGTTGAGTCGAGAAAGCTTTAAAAGAGGGGTGATCAGGAGTTTGGAAAGGGTTTCCAGCTCACCAAAACTGCGTCCGCGAGGCATGCGCTGTAATTTGGTAAGCTCTTGGCTGATGGACTCGATATCCCAAGAGCGTAAAACCTGGATGATGTCGTTATAGAGGGGAATTCTCCGCAGGTTCTGATGAGCATTCTTATATTGCGGGGCCGAAAGGCTTCGTACCGAAAGAATCAACGACTCGAGATCGCGGAAGATTAAATGATCGCTGTCGATGAGAAAATGAGGATTGACAAAGTCGGGAGTCAGGCGAATTAAGGAAATGACCGATTGCCAAGCTTGAAATTTGGTTTTCAAACGCAAATCATGCCGAGCACAATAAAAATCGGTTTTGACGCGTTCACGCCAACGCATCTTGGGGAGTTCTCGTTCGGGTCGAGTAGAACGTACAACGCGGTAGGAGGGACTCGACGGAACAAAGCGAGATTGACGGGGCTCACGTCCGGTGTAATCGGCGGCTTTTTGTCGGAGTTTTTCGTATTCCTCTTCGACGGCGTCGGGAGTTCGTTCCACGCCAACTTCACCGCCAAGTTTTTCAGCCATCTCGCGAGCTTCATGAGGACTTAGGTCGCCAAGATGACGGCGTGTGGATTCCAGTTCTCCGGGTTCGTAGCGTTCGGGGGGCCGGGCCATGCCCCTAGAATACCATGCCTTCTTGGGCAAAGACCAGTTTCATAGGAGATTTTTGTTGAATGAGACGGCGATAATTCTCTTGAAACGCTTCCAGTTCGCTGTCCAGGCGTTCAGGATCATGGTGCATGAGGACTAAGGTTTTTACACCGGCCTTGTGCGCCGCGTTGATGGCCCACTCGATCGAGGAATGACCCCAGCCGGTGCGGTTTTTGCGATATTCTTTTTCGGTATACTGGGCATCGTGCAGAACTACATCCGCATCCCGCATAAATTCTAAGATTTTTTGGTTCTCTTCGGTGGCAGCACGTTCCCCTTCGTCAAAAACCTCCTGGTCAAAATCGGGATGTTTCGGGTCGGTGATAAAGAGGTTGCGAAACGGTTCGTGGTCAAATAACGTAACAATGACTTTGCCCTCATGCTCAAAGCGGTAGCCAAGGCATGTGATGGGGTGGTTGAGGTACTTGGTGGTCACCTTCAGGCCAAGTTCAAACTCGAGTTGAGTTTCTTGCAGACGATGATACGTGATTTGGGCGGAAAGTTCGGCCATGGTGACCGGAAAGTAGCGGTACTGAAGCTGACCGCCAATGACCTTATCTAACGAGTCTTCTTCGAAGGTGACCGGGCCATAGATGTCAATTTCCGTGGAAGGGATAAAGATGGGAGTGAAAAAAGGGAAACCCATGATATGATCCCAATGGGTGTGAGAAAACAGAATCCTGGTTTTGATGGGACCCTTCGGAAAGCGGGTTTTCATCCACTGATTTCCTAAAGGACGAATCCCTGAACCGGCATCGACAACCAGCACTTGGCTGTCGTCAGGCCCCCAAGAGACTTCCATGCAGGCTGTATTCCCCCCATAGATCGCCGTTTGTGGACCTGGGCAAGGGATTGATCCCCGCACACCCCATAATCGAATGTTCATGCCAACCTCAAAAAGACTTTTGCTTTTTCGATTTCTTGACGGACTTGAGGCTCCAAGTCCTCGACATCTTGCCACTGAATGCCCAGATTGCGAAATACCTCGGGGGTTGGTTTGACCGGGAAACGATTTCCAGAAAAACCAATTTCCATAATGTTAGCAAAGTAATCGGCGATAGAGACCGAGGCCACCAAGTCCGAGTACTGCCCCTGGTACCCTGCTGGGTCGTGGTGCCAAGCGACCACGTCCATAATGTCGTCACTCAACTTCCAAGCCGCAATAATCAGTGCCCCTGCCTGGCAGTGGGTATATTCCAGGAGCTTTTCTTCGGCACGGAAGAGTGGTGTCCGGTCCATCGCGCAGTTTTGGAGGGCTTGTAGGTAAACTTCGGGCACCCTGTTGTTTAAAGGAAGTTTTCCGATATCGTGCAAAAGGCCGCAAAAGAAGTAGTTTTCTAAGTCTAAAACAGGGATATTTCTTTTTTTGGCGATGAGTTTTGAAGTAACACCCACGCACAAGGAATGTAACCAAAAGCCTTCGAGGTTAAGGGCCGCGTTTTTGTTACGGTCGGCGTTCATGGTTCCTAGCACCGCCGTGCTGAGGGCG